>JBBQXO010000091.1:0-19072 GCA_038209595.1 Chitinophagales bacterium | reverse complement strand
TTTTTGTCGGAGGTGGATTAGTAGATTGAGTGGAATGGTGTTTTTAGTCTATTGCTTATTTCTTCGAAGGAGAAATAAACTTGCGTACTCCAACCTATTTTATCAGCGTTTCTCGGCGCAAACCTCTGTGTTCTTTGCGTTGAAAAATCCGCAAAAGCTTGATTATCAGCATCGTTAGGATACTTCTTCGAATGAGAAACAAACTTGCTACCTCAACCCATTTTCTTAGCGATCCTTTGCGCTAACCTCCGTGTTCTCTGCGTTAAATAAAAATCCGCAAAAGAGGTATCCGTTCATTGATTAGCAGACTTCCTGCAAGGAGAAACAAAAAAAATCTACTCCTTTCTCAGCGTTTCTTTGCGCAACCCTCTGTGTTCTCTGCGTTAAAAATAAATCCGCAAAAGCTGGAATCCGTTCATGCTGTAGCACCTTTTCTCGAAGAGAATGAATACCTGCGTAAAACCAACCCATTTTCTTAGCGTTTCTTAGCGTTAACCTCCGTGTTCTCTGCGTTAAAAAAATCCGCAAAAGCTGGTATATTTTCAGTGTAACGATCCAAGATCAAAAACCCTCCCGACTTACTATCCTTCAAGATTCGGTCGCAACCATTGCTCGGCAAACTCAATTGGCTCGCCCTTACGTTTGGCATAGTCCTCCAATTGATCTCTTTGTATTTTACCCACGCCAAAGTACTGGCTTTGTGGATGACTGAAATACCAGCCGCAAACCGAAGAAGATGGATACATGGCCAATGATTCGGTCAGTTGTATTCCGGTGGTTTTAGTTGCCTCCAGCAAATCGAACAACTTGTATTTTTCGGTATGATCCGGACAGGCAGGATATCCCGGTGCCGGGCGAATACCCACATATTTCTCCTTTATCAGTTCTTCAACACTCCATATTTCCTCCTCCTGATAACCCCAGAATTCTTTGCGGGTTTTTAAATGAAGGTATTCTGCAAAAGCCTCTACCAGCCGGTCGGCCAAAGCCTGCAACATGATTTTATTGTAGTCATCCAATTCAGCCTCAAAAGCTTTGATATGCGGTTCTATACCATGGATGGTAACCGCGAAGGCACCAAGGAAGTCACCTACCCGTGGGGGAGCCACAAAATCCGCCAGCGAAAAATTCGGTTGTCCTTTCGCTTTCTGGCTTTGCTGTCTCAAAAACTGAAGCTTGCATACTCCGTCATCCGTAGTTAAAGTCACTTCATCGCACTCGCTGTATGCCGGCCAAAAACCTACCACACCTTTTGGGGTCAGCCAGTTTTCTTTTACAATTTTGTCCAGCAGGGTATTGGCATCTTTAAAAAGCTTGGTAGCTTCTTTACCTACAATCTCATCCTGCAAGATATCCGGGAAGTTGCCATGCATTTCCCAGGCAATAAAAAAAGGTTTCCAATCAATAAAGGGACGCAAATCCGCCACCGTTATCCCCTCTATTACCCGGTATCCGGTGAAGTCGGGGACAGGGGGCGTATATCCCTCCCAATTTATTTGCACGGGGTTGGCTTTGGCTGCTTCGTATTTCATGAAATTTTTAGCGGACTGCTTTTTGCCAAAGCTTTCGCGTAGGGCAGCATATTCACCAAGGATTGTTTTTAAAACGGCAGGCTTTTGGTCATCATTCAGCAGGCTGCCGGTCATAGTAACACTCCGGCTCGCATCGAGCACATGGATGACCCCATGGTCATACTCCGGCGCAATTTTTACGGCAGTGTGCATCCGGCTTGTGGTGGCACCACCAATCAGCAAGGGTTGGGTCATGCCGCGGCGTTTCATTTCGCGGGCCACATGTACCATTTCATCAAGCGATGGGGTAATCAAACCAGAAAGTCCGATAACATCGGCCTGTTGTTTCTGCGCTTCGTCCAATATACGATCTGTAGATACCATCACCCCAAGATCAATGATATCGTATCCGTTACAGCCCAATACCACACCCACAATATTCTTCCCAATATCATGCACATCCCCTTTTACGGTAGCAAGCAGTATCCTCGGTACATTGCCTTGTTTGGCAAGCGGATTGTCGAGCTTTTCCTGTTCTATAAAAGGAGTGAGATAGGCCACGCTTTTTTTCATAACCCGGGCACTTTTTACCACCTGTGGTAAAAACATTTTGCCCGCTCCAAATAAATCTCCCACCACATTCATTCCTGCCATCAGCGGCCCTTCAATTACTTCAAGCGGACGGGCAAACTGCTGTCTTGCTTCCTCGGTATCGGTATCAATATAATCGGTGATCCCATTAATCAAAGCGTGTTTCAGTCTTTCCTGCACACCGGTTTTACGCCAGGTTTCATCCTTTATTTCCACTTTCCCTTTGGCCTTCACCGTTGCGGCAAACTGTATCAGTTGTTCCGTTACTTCGTTGTTGTCGTTATTGCGGTTCATCAGTACCTGTTCGCACAGTTGCTTCAGCTTCGGCTCTATTTCGTCGAACACAACCAATTGTCCCGCATTGACGATACCCATATCCATACCGGCTTTGATGGAATGGTACAGAAATACGCTGTGCATGGCTTCTCTTACATGATCATTTCCCCGAAAACTAAAGGAAATATTCGATACCCCTCCGCTTACTTTGGTGAGCGGCATCAGGCGTTTGATTTCGCGGGTAGCTTCAATAAAATCTACTGCATAATTGTTGTGCTCTTCTATACCGGTGGCCACGGCAAAAACATTTGGATCGAAAATAATATCCTGCGGTGCAAATCCCACCTGTTGGGTAAGTATTTTATAAGCCCGGTGGCAGATTTCAATTTTCCTTTCCCGGGTATCTGCCTGTCCTTTTTCATCAAAAGCCATCACAATAACGGCGGCTCCATAAGCCTGACAAATAAGGGCCTGCTCAATAAATTTCGCCTCGCCCTCCTTCATACTAATGGAGTTGACAATGCATTTGCCTTGTACACATTTCAGTCCGGCCTCAATGATCTCGAATTTGGAACTGTCGATCATTATGGGGATGCGGGCAATATCCGGCTCTGCCTGCAGCAGGTTAAGGAAGGTTGCCATGGCTTCTTTGCCATCAAGCAGGGCATCATCCATGTTTACGTCAAGCACCTGTGCGCCGCTTTCCACTTGTTGGCGGGCTACGCTTAGCGCTTCTTCATACAACTCTTCGCGGATGAGCCGGGCGAACTTTTTGCTGCCGGTTACATTGGTACGTTCACCTACATTGATGAAATTGGTTTCGGGACGAACTACGAGCGGCTCGAGACCTGCAAGTCGTAGATATGGATGAATAGCTGTTGACATATTATATTTTTAAATTATCATACCAAAGAGGCTTTTTCAAAAAGGAGCGCCTTGTTATGCTTTACATTTTAAATCTTTTAAACTCATGTTTCATAACCTCATTTTCTACCCGGATAAGTAAACCCAATCGGATTCCTTGGTTGGGCAGGTTGTTGAATCAGCTTTTTTACAGCATCAAAAATGGCCATGATTTCTTTATCGTGTTTGGTAACTACTTTTTCTAATTGATCCATTTTTATTTGAAGTTCCTGATTGTCGAGCAGTAACTGCTTCATTCGGGAAAACACCCGAATGATCTGTATGTTTACCTGAATGGCTGTCTCGCTGCTTAAAACGCTGGAAAGCATGGAAACGCCTTGTTCGGTAAAACAAAACGGCGGATACCGTAATCCCATTTTATCCTGATTGGAGATCACAAAATGTGATCTCCAATGTTCCAGTTCCTCTGTAGTCATTTCAAACATAAAATCATCGGGAAACCTGCCAGTGTTGCGTCTGACAGCTTGCTTGAGCACACGGGTTTCTACCCCGTACATTTCAGCAAGGTCGCGGTCTATCATTACCTTTTGTCCCCGGATAAAGAAAATGCGGTTCACAATATCTTTTTCGGGTAAGGCGAGTGCTACCATAGGTTTCTTTGCCATACTTCAATATTACACGCTCAATAATTCCGGTTTTTTTCTGGGCTCCAGTTTCCTTACCTCATCGGCTATATGCTTAATATGATCCGGTGTGGTGCCACAGCAACCTCCTACAATATTTACCCAACCATTTTTTGCCCATTCTTCAATAAAATGAGCCGTTTCATGTGGTTGTTCATCGTATTCTCCCATGGCATTGGGCAGTCCCGCATTGGGGTAGGCGCTGGTATAGCAGGAGGCAATCTGGCTTAACTCCTCCACATGGCTGCGCATTTCCTGTGCCCCCAATGCACAGTTTAGTCCCACACTCAAAGGATTAGCGTGGGCGATGCTGGTATAAAAAGCTTCCAGGGTTTGCCCGCTCAGGGTTCGACCACTGGCATCGGTAATGGTACCACTGATCATAATGGGACATTCTTGTCCGGAGGTTCTAAAATATTTTTTGATGGCATAAATAGCCGCCTTGGCATTGAGGGTATCAAATATGGTTTCGATGAGCAGGATATCGGCACCGGCTTCTACCAGTGCCTGTACCTGATGGTAATAGGCATCGGCGACTTCATCGAAATAAACCCCACGAAACCCCGGGTTATTAACATCGGGGCTCAGGCTGAGGGTTTTATTCATCGGGCCGATGGCACCCGCTACCCATGCCTGTTGGCGGGTATCTTCGGGATGTTCGGCAAAATATTCTCTAACCGCTTTTTTGGCACAGGCAACTGCTGCGGTATTAATTTCGGCTGCCAGCTCTTCCATGTTGTAATCGGCCATGCTTACCCGCTGGGAATTGAAGGTATTGGTTTCAATAATATCGGCACCTGCTGCAAGGTATTGTTTGTGGATATCGGTAATTATATCCGGTTGTGTTAAACAGAGCAGGTCGTTATTGCCTTTCAGATCGCTTTCCCAATTTTTGAAGCGCTCTCCCCGGTAATCTTCTTCTTCCAGTTTGTGGCACTGAATCATAGTACCCATAGCACCGTCAATAATGAGGATGCGTTTTTCGAGTTCGGTATAAATGCTGTTTTCCATAGTTTGATAGTAGTACAACTTTTGAACGGAGCGTCGCAACGATGCTTCATCGGAGCGCTGCGGCCGGTTAACAAAAAATACTTTAAACGGAAATGGTTAAACGAGGAATCTGCCTTGAGGTGGGAGCACCCTGCGTTTATTAGTTCCGTTTTTTTCAGTCCCCTTTTCAGGTTACTTTACGGGGTCGAACAATAAACAAATCCACCCGTGGGGCAAAAGTAATTGAAATGACCGAAATACAAACACGTAGTTTAGTCATTCGGTTGCGTGCAAGGCAGTTAAAAGAGGAAAATATAGAATGCTTAGCCGGAAAGGGTTATGGCTTCCGCTACTACGACTGCAGGTATTTATCTATGGGAAGCCGGTTTTGGAGGCTTCTGCCAAGGGTCATTTCATCGGCGTATTCCAGCTCACCACCAAAGGCAATACCCCGTGCAATGGTGGTCATTTTTATAACCCGGCCCTGGAGTTTTTTCTGGATATAAAACAGCGTGGTATCTCCCTGAATATTGGGGTTGAGCGCAAATATCAGTTCTTCTACACCCTGTTCTTCTATACGGAGGAGCAGGCTTTCAATGGTCAGTTGGTCGGGGCCCACGCCATCGAGCGGAGAAATAACCCCCCCAAGTATATGGTAGCTTCCGCTGTATTGTTGGGTGGCTTCAATGGCCATTACATCGCGTATGGACTCCACCACACAAACCGTAGATTGACGTCTCATGGGATTGGCGCAGATATTGCAAAGTTCCTGATCGCTTACATTGTGGCAGCGGTTGCAGAACCGGATTTCTCTGCGCATTTTGGCGATGGTATCTGAAAATTCCTGCACCTGTGCAGGATCCTGTTTGAGCAGGTGCAGTACCAGCCGGAGAGCTGTTTTTTTACCAATACCCGGCAGCCTGCTAAATTCGGCTACTGCATTTTCCAACAAATCGCTTGAGAATACCATATTGCTTTGCACATAGCGGAGCCGGTTTTATTTTCCGGAATCCGTATTATTTTTTTAATCATTTACCCAAAGCCAGCCACTCTCTATCAGGCTTTGTCCGTTTGTATTTTTTTATAAAGATTCATGGCATCGGTGGCTTTAAACAATTGAGTGCCATCGTTCATGGTAGCGGCACTGCCACAGGCAACGCCAAACTGAATGGTTTGTTCGAGCCTTGCACCTTTTTGCAACATATAGGTCATGCCTGCCACCATACTATCTCCGGCACCCACAGTGCTACGGGTAGGTACCTGCGGGGCTGTGGCAAAATGCGCCTCAGTAGCACTTACCAGCCAGGCACCCTGCGCCCCCATGCTTACAGCAATCAGTTCGGCAAACCCATCGCGTACCGCTTGTTGGGCAGCTTCAGGCACTTCTTCTTTTTGCAGGTAGTCCACGTTGAGCATCTTACACAGTTCCCCAATATTGGGTTTTATGAGGTAGGCTTTTTTGCCTTTGAGCGCTTGTAATGCTGCCCCTGAGGTATCCACAATACATTTGGCACCAAGTGCATTGGCTGTTTTTACAATCAAGCCATAAAAATAATCGGGCAACCCGGGGGGCAAACTGCCACTCGCCACCACATAAGTGGGTGAAAACATACGGATGTCATCAATCAACTTTACAATGGTAGCTTCTTCCACTGCTCTGCCAGGAAAAGTAAACCGGAATTGTTTGACGGTTTCGCTTTCGAGCACAATCCAGTTTTCACGGGTTTCCACCTGTGAATCTACTGCATGAAATTCAAGTTGTGATTCTTTTAGCAGGGTTTTAAGCATATCGCCGTTGTGGCCACCGCAGGGAAAAAGGGCTGTCGCCTTAATTTCAAATCGGCTGAGTGCCTTGCTTACATTGATGCCGCCCCCGCCGGGTTCGTTTACTACCTCGGTACAGCGGAGTTTGCTCTCTGGTTTCAAATGGGCTACAACCGAGCTTTTATCAATACAGGGATTGAGTGTAACGGTGATGATCATGGTATATTAGTGATATTGTTAGATTAATTTATGTCAAAATCTTTACCGGCGGCCTTCTCCTCCCCCAACTCCTTAAAAATCTCCTTCAGCCGGTTTTCTATATCCTCATAGGTACTGAAACCTCTTGAAACCAAGTGGAACCTGGTATCGCTTATCTGCAGCAAAACGCAAGGGTAGCCGGTTACCTTTAACTGCTTTACCAGTTGAAATTCGTACTGTGCTTCTTCGAGGTATTGTTCACTGTGGAGCAGTTCGTAAAACTGCTCGGTGGGCAGATCGTATTTTTCAACCAAATGCCGGTAGGCTTCGTCGTCGGTCAGGTCGCGGCCTTCGTAGTGTAAGGCATATTGCAAATCGGCAGCCCATTCCACGGCTCTTTCGGGGTAAAACTTTTTAAACACACAAAGCGCAATAGCGGGTTTCAGGCTGTCTGGATGCCAGTCGCTTTCGGTTGGGTTTTGGATATGCCAGAGATAGTCTTCACCAAAACGGATGCCGGTAGTGGTTTTCACATTTTTGTAAGCTTCGGCAATATAACCTGCCATACCCGAAATATGCGGGGGTTGTTCGTTTAAAATCATACCCCCGCTCAGAACATCAAAGGCCAGCGTTTGCTTGTAGGTATCATATAATTTTTTAATTACCGGGCTAAAGCCATAGCACCAGCCGCAATAAGCGTCGTAACAGTACCAGATGGTTGGAGTCATACACGCAAAGGTAAAAAAATGTCAGGGCTTTAGCGATTTGTACTTTTCAGCCACCCTCCAAAATAACCAAACAGTCCGCCGGTTCTTTTGGAGGGTTTGGGCAATTTTGATAAAATTCCATCAAATGGCGGGTGCATTGAAGCCCAGTTTTTCCATTCGTTGTAGTTTACAAAGACAGTTGGATCGGCAGTAGTTTCAAAAAAGTATTGAGAATAGAGACAGATTCAATGTTTTAAATGGAGGCGTATAACTAATTTTTTGTGGTTTACTGAATGTGTCTGCAATTTCCAATGCTTATATAATGCCTTTGGGTAACTTTTCTTCACCCGGCTGATAATGTTCTTTGATATGTACCGGCTGTACATTTTTATTCATACGCATCTGTATAATATTTACCAGCATGGAGAAAGCCATAGAAAAATAAATATAACCTTTAGGTATTTCTATACCAAATCCTTCGCTTACCAGTGCAAAACCAATAAGCAGCAAAAAGGAAAGTGCCAGAATCTTAAATGCCGGATGTTTATTTACAAAATTGCTGATAGGGCCTGCGGAAATAATCATAATAATTACCGTTACAACGATTGCTACATACATAATCCAAACTTCTTTTACCATCCCAATGGCAGTAATAATGGAGTCGATAGAAAACACAAGATCCATGATTAATATTTGTATGATTACCTGAGAAAAAGTAGTAGCCTTGATACTTTTAGTTTGATTGCCTGCCTCTCCCTCCATTTTATGATAAATTTCAGCAGAGCTTTTATACAATAGAAATAATCCTCCTACAATAAGAATAAGATCTTTGATGGAAATACCCTTGTTAAAGATGGTGAACAGGTCATTGTCCAGTTTCATAATCCAGGCAATTAAAGCAAGCAATCCAAGCCTCATAACCATGGCTAAAATCAAGCCGTAAAGCCTCGCTTTTCTTTGCTGGTTTTCGGGTAATCTGCTGGCAAGTATAGATATAAAAATAACATTGTCAATCCCTAAAATAACTTCAAGTATAATAAGGGTAAAAAGGGAAACAAGAATTGAATAATCCATATAAAGGTGTTTTTTGTTTGTTGTGTATTTTAAATTTATTTATTTATTTGGAAAACCAGCTTTTTATTTTACTAACCATCTGATTGCCGAATTTCGTTTTTTCATTTGTTTTTTCTTTTGAAGGTTTCTCTTCAAAGTCGCTAAGGATCATGGCAATCGGTTCCAGTTCTTTGTATTCGGCACATATAACTTTAAGCATAGCAGAAAATGGTAAAAATAAAATCATGCCTGCAACACCCCATACTGAAGCACCGATAAGGATACTTAATATAGCGGTAAGGGCATTCACTTTTAAACTGCCGCCTACAATTTTAGGACTTAAAAAATTACTTTCAATAATCTGTACCAGCCAAAAAAGCAAAAATACAGCAATTGTCATCCAAATGGAGTCGTAGGATACCAGAGTATATACCACAGGAATGGCAGCTCCTAATGTAGTGCCTACATAAGGAATGATGGCTAAAATAGAAGCTAAAAATCCAAAAAGAAAAGGATTGTCTATTCCAATGATGAGTAGCCCGATACTGTTTACAAAACCTAAAATCAAAATAATCAGGAACATGCCATAGAGGTATTTTTGACCTACATTTTGTATAGATTTAAAAAGTTTGAGAGCCCGGGGTCTGTTTTCCTGGGTATAAAAACGGGTAAAAGCATGGGTTAACCCTTTTCGGTAAATGAGCAATAAAAAGGTAAAAATAACCGTGGTTAGTACGCCGGTAAGTAATGTAGTGGTGCCACTAAAGGTTTGAGAAGCCAAAGTGCCCGCAGATTCATTCAGCAGGGTTTTTGTTTTACTGATTAATTCACCGCGCTCCAGGTTTGGAACAAAAGGAATATTGCTGTTGATATAGGTAGTTACATCTGCAAACAGGAGGAGGATTTTTTCTTTGAATTGTCCAAAATCGTTTGCTAACTGAATAATTTGCGTTGAAAAAAAATAAAATATACCTGCAATAACTACAAAAACAGAAAGGAGCGATAAAAATGCTGCAAGTATATAACCCATGCCCCAGCCCTGAAAGCGGTTGGCGAGGGGTAATAAAATGAAAGATAACACCAGAGCAAATCCGAGTGGAATCAAGATGGATTTTGCCACAATCATGATGGCAAATAGCGAAAACACGGTGGCTATTGCGTAAAATATTCTTTGAAAAGATAAATGCATGAAGTTGGTTGGTTGGTGTGCGAAGAAAATAGAATAATGGTTTTTTATTGCTTGTTTAAAGGAGAAGCTATTTCTTTCTGGATTCCTGTTATATTTTTGATCTAAACTTCATAATCAGCGTATCATCAGTCTACCACATAAAATTTTGAATCATTTAAGGGTAAAAGCTCCGTTGGGTAGCGGGTTTAAGGCCGTCTTGATACCAGTCGCTTTCGTTTGGGTTTTGGATATGCCAGAGATCGTCTTCGCCAAAACGGATACCGGTAGTGGCTTCCACATTTTTGTAGGCTTCGGCAATATACCCGGCCATACCCGAAAAATGCGGGGGTTGTTCGTTTAAAATCATACCCCCGCTCAGCAAATCAAAGGCCAGCGTTTGCTTGCAGGTATCATATAATTTTTTAATTACCGGGCTAAAGCCATAGCACCAGCCGCAGTAAGCGTCGTAACAGTACCACATGGTTGGATTCATACGGGCGAAGATAAAAAAATATCAGGGTTTTAACGAGTTGTACTTTTTAGCCACCCGCTCAAAATAACCAAACAGTCCGCCGGTTCTTTTGGAGGGTTTGGGCAATTGCGACAAAATTCCATCAAATGGCGGGTGCATTGAAGCCCAGTTTTTCCATTCTTTGTAGTTTACAAAGACATTGCTATCGGCGGCGGTTTCAAAAAAGTAATAACTGCTTGGAAGATTATAACCTGCATTCTTCCGGAAATGCCAGATGGATAAATCGGGGTGGCGCAGAATCAGTTGGCGAAATACCCGGTTAGGGGTACCATTTAGGGTTTGTCTTTGGCGGGCATGCCAGAATAATTGCTGCTCGTAAATAATGGTGCTTTCAAAATAGCCGCTGCCGAGGTGCTTGCCCAGGGATTTGCGGTAAAAACCACTGATCTGAAAAGGAGAGTGGATCCGGATGGAGTCTTTTCCATAAATAACCGCAATCCGGGAAAATCCATAATCCCGGCTTTGGCCAAGGTTGGTATAATTGATCCGCAGCGCACGCCATGGGTCTCCGGGAATATTTACTTCAATAGAGTCGCCTTGCCAGGTATACACCTTATCTTGTGCATTGGTTTTTCCTGTAATCAGGAGGAAACAAAATAGGAGGAGCAGTGGGTGCATGCGGACGCAATGTAATGAGATTAACAATATATTTGAAATGGTAAGGTCAATCAGGTCTTATGAAGCTTTCCTTTAGGGATGTCCTCCACGGCGGCGAACTCTTTTAAGATAGCGGAGAAGAGCAGCTTTTGGGGAATCCCCTTATTCCCAAAACAGCACACAATTATTATGCGCTTGCAATCAATATGGGTTTGCCTACCACGGTTTGTTTAAACGGGGAATGCATATCCTTTCCCTCCTATGCCCTATTGCCGGTCATGTTTAGTCAGGTGTATCTTTTCATGGAGGCAGAAGGCATTTTTCTTTGGCAGTTCAACCGCGGGTTTTATTGTATTGTGGACAACGATGAGCAGATAGATTGCGCTGGAATTTTATTTTATGGCTCCTGAGGACCCTTGATGCTCGAAATCTCCGGGTCGGAACAACGGAAACTAAAGCTTTTGATCGAGGTGTTTGAAGAGGAGTTTGAGGAAAAGGATGATATACAAGGCAATGTGCTGCGGATGTTGCTGTTGCAATTGATCATTACCATTACCCGGATTGCCCGGGAAAATTACTCCCCGGTCTCGAAGTAGAGGAGGAGACTTTTGACCTGCTCCGTAAGTTAAACCTGTTGGTGTAGTTGCACTACAAACAGGAACATGAAGTACAGAATTATGCCGCCCGGCTTTTCAAAGTTCCCAAGACCTTAGCAAATTATTTTGGAAAATATGGCAGCAAGTCGCCACGTAATATCATTCATCAACGTATATCGTTAGAAGCAAAGCGGCAATTGACCTACACCGACCGTTCGGTAGAGGAAATTGCCGAAAGTCTTGGATTTGAAGATGCGGGACATTTCAGCTGATTTATAAAATAGAAGTTGGGCAAACCACCTTCAGGTTTTAAAAAGACCTTAAAAATGAGATAATCGGAAAGAATCGGTATGGAAGCAGGAGATATGTCCATTTTGCAGGTTACTTACAGCAGGCATCTTTGCATTCTGTAAATAATCATTAAAAGAAACAATTATGAACAACAAAAAATGGAAAGTTACTGCTCGTCTGCTGCTGGGAAGCATGGCACTTTTCCTATCTGTAAAAGGATATACTCAATCTGATAAACGTTTACAAAGTTATAATACTGAAAAAGGACTGGCCATCGAAGGTTATGATCCGGTTGCTTATTTTGTTTCGAATAAGGCGGTTAAATACAGTTCAAAATACGGGGTATCCCAACAGGGCATTACCTATTATTTTTATTCGCAGGCCAATAAAGAGGCCTTTCTTAGAAATCCTGAAGGTTACAAACCGCAATATGGCGGATGGTGTGCTTATGCCTTGGGCGATAGCGGGGAAAAGGTTTCCATTGACCCCGAAACCTTTAAAATTTAAATGGTAAGCTGTACCTTTTTTAACATAGCTGAACCAATAATACATTGCCAAAATGGAACAAAGAAGAACAAAAACTAAAGAATTATACCGATAAAAACTGAATGAAATTTTATTAATCAACCACTATTTTTTATTATAATCGGGACAAACGGATTAAAAAAATATTATGAAAAAAATAATCCTTTTTGCAGTCCGCCTCGCAGCTGCGCTTACATTACTACAAATACTCTATTTTAAATTTACAGGACATCCTGAAAGTGTGGAATTATTTACCAAACCTGGTGTGGAACCCTGGGGTAGAATTGGTATTGGGATCATAGAACTCTTAACGGGAGTTTTGCTTTTAATAAGACCTACCTTTCTTTTAGGTTCTGTAATGGGTATTGGGCTGATGATAGGAGCCATTTCATCACATTTTCTGGTTTTAGAGGTTAAGTAGGGGATATGGAAGCCAATTATTTGTAATGGCATGGATTGTATTGGTTTTCTGTAGTATTATTGCTATAGTTTACCGTAAGGACATTGTACACCATCCATTTTTTCCAAAATTCATTAGAACAAGTATTGCTGTTATTTAACTCCATTATTTTTTAATTATTCTCTTCTTTATGGTCCCTCATTCTGCAACAGGACAATTTTTAGCCAATCAGGTTAACGCCATTATCGCTGATCTGCGAGGCGTTTTCATGCAATGCTCAGAGGAGCAGTACATCATGCCCTTGCCCTTGTTATCCGGATCAAGTATTGGGGAACATACCCGGCATATCATAGATTTTTTCAATTGTCTCGTTCAGGGCAGTGTTTCCGGCAAAGTGAATTATGCACGTAGAAACCGGGAGCGTAAACTGGAAACCGATAAAGGCTATGCGTTGGAGGTATTAATTAAACTTGCCCATAAAATTGGAACCGTTGATATGCCTTTGGAGGTAGAAATGAGTTTAATTCCAGAAGAGGGGCATCTCAAAGTGATATCCTCTCTATACCGGGAAATGTCATACAACATTGAGCACGCCATCCACCATATGGCCATCCTGAAAATTGGGTTGCGTTCCATACAAATAGAAGTGAATAAAAATTTTGGCGTGGCGCCATCGACTATAAATTATAATGAACAATGTGTTTCGTAAGTTTTATTCCTACTTCGACAGGTTACCTGTTGGGTAGCAACCGCGATGAACATATTCTGCGGGAACCTGCACAGGCCCCCTTATTAAAAATGATGGAAAGCAGCCAAAAAAAGGTACTTGCTCCTGCAGATGGCAAAGCGGGTGGCACCTGGATAGCGGCTCGGGAAGATGGATGGTCGATTGTACTGCTCAATGGGGCTTTTGAAAAGCATAAAGCAAAACCACCTTACAGGCATAGCCGGGGATTGATTATTCCACGATTAATGGAGCAAGAATTACCTCCTCTTGTATGGGAAGATTTTCCGCTTCATCAGATAGAACCTTTTACCCTGATAATGACCAATGGGAAAGAACTTTGGGAAATGCGCCGCGACGAAGACAGGTCTTACCAACGGGCTTTGGATTGCCGCATTGCGCATTGCTGGAGTTCTGCTACCTTGTACAATCCGGAACAGCAACAAATACGGGAAGACTGGTTTATGAATTGGCTTGATGCTACCACAGAAACGGATGCCCGGAGCCTGATGGATTTTCATCAATCGCATCCCGGACCTGAAACATACAGTATCACTTTAAAAAGAGAGAATGGCATAGAAACGGTAAGTACCACCCTTGTGGAATGCAGCGGGTACCATCTGAATTTGTTGCATGCTGACTATCGTTCTGATAAAGAAACGCAACATCCGTTATCCATCACAGTCAAAAACAGTAAAAAGAAAATTGCTACAAACGAACAGTTGGTATAATAGGGTTAAGGAATGGGAGTACTGGCCGTTTCATTATGTGTATGGTCCTATTTACCTTGTGTTTGTTTGGTATATTATCCGAAGCGGTTTCCGTTTTTTCTTTACGGCAGCCAATCCCACTATCGAAAATGGAGGCTTTGTACTGGAAAGTAAAAAAAAGATTTACGATTTGTTGCCGTCCGGTACTTTTCCGAAAACCCTTTTTTTTCTTCCTGGTACGCCGGTGGAAACAATTATGCACCAAATTGAACGGGCAGCTATTCCCTATCCATTTATCCTGAAACCAGATATTGGCGGACAGGGCCGTGCCGTGATGATTGTAAAAAATCAAACGGATCTTGAGCATTATGTAGGTCGCTTTACCATGTCATTTCTGGTGCAGGCCTATGTCGACTACCCGCAGGAAGTAGGTATTTTTTACATCCGGTACCCAAAGCATTCTATTGGGCGGGTAACCGGTATTGTTGGCAAAGGTTTCAGTTCGGTAACAGGCGACGGCTTGTCGGATATAGCTACGCTTATACGGGCCGACGACCGCTTAAAACGGAAATATGATGAACTTCAGGCTTTATTGGGTAAAAATATGGAGGAGGTCTTACCGGCTGGAAAAATAAAAATCCTCATACTTATTGGCAATCATGCAAGAGGGGCGGTATTTTACGATTGGCAGCATCTGATTGATGAAAAATTGCTCAACTGGATGGACCCGCTTATGCAGCAGGTAGCCGGTTTTCATTATGGCCGGGTTGATATCCGTTTCAATACATGGGAGGAGATGTTACAGGGTGAAAATTTCAGTATTATTGAACTGAATGGTGCCGGCAGCGAGCCTACTCATATCTACGATCCCGGTCATAGTTTGTTTTTCGCCTGGAAAGAAATCATCCGGCATTGGCATTATTTGTATATCATCAGCAAGCAAAAGTACCGGATGGGTACCCCTTATCTTTCGCTTAATAAGGGGCTGGCTTTGCTAAAGGCAAATGCCCGTTTCGAAACCGAACTCAATGAACAACACAAGGCATTGCTGAAGCCGCCTGAATAAGTGTTATTAAACCCAACAAGTTTTTGTTGAATATCATTATCTTGGCCTCTCATTTAACGCTTGCGCCGCCTATGCAACCACTGCTATATGAATTTCTGGGAACAACCATGTTATTGCTTTTGGGAAATGGGGTAGTTGCAAATGTTTTGTTACCCCAAAGTAAAGGCAAAGACGGTGGATGGATTGTTATTTCATTTGGCTGGGGGATGGCTGTATTCTTAGGCGTTTATGTTTCGGCCGATGGCAGTGGCGGACACCTCAATCCGGCAGTATCTTTTACCATGGCCTACCTTGGCCGGCTTCCCTGGGAGCAGGTTCCCGGCTATGTATTGGCGCAAGTGGCTGGTGGGGTAGCAGGTTCTATACTCAATTGGTTACTATATAAAAAGCATTTCGACCTGGAAACCAACCCCGATCTGATCCGTGCCACCTTTTGCACAGGGCCGGCTATCCGCAGCGGATTCTGGAACTTTATGAGTGAAGTGATCGCCACCTTTGCCTTTATGCTGGGGGTACTTTATATTGCCAGCCCGGCGAGCAATATGGGCTCGCTCAATGCGTTGCCCGTTGCCCTGCTTGTATTGGGTATCGGGCTTAGTTTGGGTGGCCCAACCGGCTATGCCATCAATCCGGCCCGCGACCTCGGCCCACGTATCGCCCATTTTATCCTTCCCATTCCGGGCAAAACCCATAGCGACTGGAAATACGCCTGGGTGCCAATTTTGGGCCCATTGGTGGGTGGGGCTTTGGCCACTTTAGTTTATTTTTTGCTGCATGGAGGGTAAAAACTCTTGGGATAGTCATAACCCATTTTATACCATGGATTTCTGTTGGGAGGATAAGGAAACAATACGATCTTGAAAATAAATTTCGTAGGATCGATCTGTATTGTAAGCGGAACTACTACAGGACATTCAGCTAAAACCCATAGCTTAGCCAACAAAGTATGTTGTTCTAAATAAACCACTTATGCGGAAAGTTTTGATTTGCTTGCTTACCCTGATGTTGGTCGGTACTGCTATGGCGCAGATAACCGATGCTCCTCAGGTATCGGAAGGAAAAGGTCCTTATTCACAACTGATTATCAGGGGAGTTATTCTCATAAATGGTACCGGTTCGCCGCCTTATGGCCCGGTAGATGTGGTAGTGGCCGGCAATCGCATTGAGGAGGTGACAGCAGTGGGCAATCCCGGAGTACGTATTGATAGTAGCCGCAGGCCGAAACTGAAACCCGGTGGTATGGAAATGGATGCTACCGGCATGTATCTGATGCCAGGTTTTGTAGATATGCATGGCCATATTGGGGGAGCCGGACAGGGCACTCCTGCTGAATATGTTTTTAAATTGTGGATGGCGCATGGTATTACTACCATTCGGGATCCAAGTGCAGGCAATGGCCTTGATTGGACCTTACGTCATAAAGCACTCAGTGCCGCCAATAAAATTACTGCCCCCCGTATTTTGGCCTATACCAGTTTTGGGCAGGGCAACCGCGGACCCATAACCACTGCTGAACAGGCGAAGCGTTGGGTGCAGGAAAATGCAAAAAAAGGTGCCGACGGGATTAAGTTTTTTGGGGCACCCCCAGTGGTAATGGAAGCGGCCCTTCAGGAAAATAAAAAAATAGGACTACGCAGTGCCTGCCACCATGCGCAATTGGATGTAGCCCGGTGGAATGTAGTACAAAGTGCACGTGCCGGGTTGACGTCGATGGAACACTGGTATGGATTACCCGAGGCCATGCTTGATAAACAAACCCTGCAAGATTATCCCGCTGACTACAATTATCAGGATGAGCAACATCGTTTTGAACAGGCAGGCCGGCTTTGGGCACAGGCTGCTGCTCCTTACAGCGACAAATGGAACGCAGTAATGAACGAATTGCTGGCACTTGATTTTACACTCGATCCCACATTCAATATTTACGAGGCCAACCGCGATCTGCACCGGGCACGCCGTGCCGAATGGCATGATGAATACACATTGCCGTCGCTTTGGAATTTCTTTGGACCAAGCCGGGTAAGCCATGGATCTTACTGGTTCAACTGGGGTACCGAACAGGAAATCTTATGGAAGAAAAATTATACACTCTGGATGACTTTTGTAAATGAGTATAAAAACCGGGGTGGCCGGGTAACCGCCGGCAGCGATAACGGGTTCATTTATCAGACCTATGGATTTGGCTATATCCGCGAGTTGGAATTGCTTCGGGAAACGGGTTTTCATCCGCTTGAAGTAATCCGCTCTGCTACCCTTTATGGCGCACAGGCATTGGGTATGGATAGTTTAATCGGTAGCATTGAACCGGGTAAGCTTGCTGATATGGTATTGCTCAATGCCAATCCATTGGAGAATCTCCAATACCTCTACGGCACCGGTGCTATTTTCTTAAATGAAGACAATAAAGTAGTACGCAAAGGCGGCGTCCGTTATACCATTAAAGATGGCATTGTGTACGATGCAAAACAGCTATTGGCCGATGTAAAGAAAATGGTTACCGTAGCAAAAGTGAAGTACGGTCCACTGAAACAACCGGGGATGTAATTTGAAAAGACTATAAAAAGAAACCCCGGCAGATATGTTGCCGGGGTTTCTTTTTTTAAATAACCTTACAGTATTTCCACTTCGCCCTGAAGACTGATCATTCCGCTTTTGCTGTCAATAAATTGTTGGGCAGCAAGCAGTTCCCTTTGTAATTCTTTAATACGGGCTTCCCGCATTTTTATCTGTTCTTCGGGGCTGTCTGCATCAATCTTATTTTCGTGAAACCGGATTTTAACCTGAATCAGTTGGGTCAATAGCTCCCGGGCATCCCGGGCTTCAAAATGACCTTTTAATAGTGGAAGTTGCATAGTCTTATTTTTTATATGTTTTATTGTCCCTGTCCCAGCGAATAAGCAGATTTGCCATCGAAGGTGTATAGGTTTTCAGTTTTTATGGTATCTATTCCCAGCTCTTCTGCATGGCTCAGTAAGTCAACAATGCCTTTTTTGGTAAGGGTATGGCCTTCCTTCGCTTTGAAACGGCAGCGCCAATGGTCTGTACAAAAAGTTTCTTCAAAACCTTCGGGCCATACTTTTATCCCCCGGTTGGTAATCATGGTCAGGCCAACAGAATCGGTATCCATTTTCTGCACCATTGGAGCAAGTGCATCAGGATCGGTTCCTGCCCAATGTACAAAAATATCTACCCCTTGTAAAGCCTTAACGCCAGGCGCTTTTCTTACATATTTTGGCAGATTCAGTGCTGCACCCTGAGCGTAATTCACCTCTTTGAAAGTTTGTGGTTTCTTACCAAGGTTCGCAATCACTGCTTCGGCAAATTCACGGGTACCTACTTTTTGCTGACTTACCCCTTCTTTATAAATGTCATAAGTATGTATGCCGTCTTCGATGGTTCTCAGCCAGGCATTTTGCACCTTTTCTGCTACAGCAGTTTGTCCAATATGGTTGAGCATCATTACGGCTCCCTGCAGCAATCCTGAGGGGTTGGCCATATTCTGTCCGGCTCTACGGGGTGCTGATCCATGGATGGCTTCAAACATGGCACAAGTTTCGCCGATATTGGCCGATCCGGCAAGACCTACCGATCCGGCTATTTGTGCGGCAACATCAGATAAAACATCTCCATAAAGATTGGGCATTACAATCAGATCAAAAGCTTCAGGCGTATCGGCCATTTTTGCTGCCCCTATATCAATAATCCAATGCTCGTTTTCAATTTCCGGGTATTCTTTGGCAATTTCATCAAACACCTGATGAAACAAGCCATCGGTTTGCTTCATGATATTATCCTTGGTAAAGCAGGTTACTTTTTTGCGGCCATA
>JBBQXO010000090.1:0-19373 GCA_038209595.1 Chitinophagales bacterium | reverse complement strand
CAGGTTCATAACCAAAATTTACCAGGGCTTCTTTTTTGATAAATACTGAAAATATTTGATTGGGAAATTGTTTATCCAAATTCAAAAGAACATTACCAGCAGGGCTTACACGGATGCTCCCCACTTTGCCCACCACAATTATATTTCTGTTGCTCCCCATGTCACTCGGTGCCATGGGGAGTAGGTTTCTACCAAAGGCCCGTTTTTTTCTAAGCTATAAAACTATTACTCTTTTCTTAATCCTTTCCTGCTGCCTTGCCTTTTCCCCATAGGCATAATGTTTCAGCGTTATGACAGTGCTCGTATGGCTGTTATGCGCTGCTGCATCGCTCCCGTCTAACAAAGCTGCCGTTTAATCTGTGTTCGGGTGTTTAAGGTTGTAGAAATCGGCTTTAATGTTTAATTTTTTCTTTACATATACATTCCAGCGCCGGGTAATTTGTTCCGGCCTGATGAATTCTTTTGCCGGGCATAGGCGCTTTCCAAAAAAATCTATTGGTTTAGAACATTGCAAAATTTCTTGCCAAAAAGGGAAAGCGATATCCTTTATTACCTTCTCACAATTCTTGAAATCAGTTCCCTTCTTTACAAGCACCACAAAGCGTTGTCTTTCAAGATTTACATCTTTTACCTGCAACCTGAGTAATTCAGTAATCGGCAACCGGAATGAAAAAAGATATTTAAGAAATTCCAAAAGCTTTTATGGTTTTGCTTCAGATGATTTATGCTTACCATCTCTCTTTCATCAAGGATCTGCCGGGTTCCTTTCGCAACTTTCCTTTTGCTTATTCCCAACATTGGATTTACTTTGATGATTTCTTCTTCAAATAGTATTTTAAAAACAATTTCAAATTGGTTCTATATTTATTAAAAGCATTGGCAGTCCAATGCTTTTTTAATTCCGCACAGTTATCAAATATTTTCAATATATGCTTCCGTCCGCTTCCCTTTACCTGTTGCTTCCCAATGCCTAATACTTTAGCAGCTTTATTGAAATATTTCAGGGTACTTTTAATATCTTCAATGGTATGCCTTTCAACAGCCGATGATTAAACCCGTAAGCAAGTGCAACTTACAGGTTCATTTCGCCTGTCAATTCTTCCCTCGTAGCCTTGGTGACGGGATTGTAGCCATCTTCCTTCAGGTACTTATATTCCATATCAATATACACCTGAATCGCTTGACGGCGCTCCCGCAGTGTTTTAAACCTATTCACCCCACCCTTCACAATGCAAAGCTTTCCGTATTTATTTTTTTTTACTTCCTTAAATGCAGGGTCATGGAAATAGTATTGGTTATATCAATCCTTGGCGAGGATGGCTGCAGCCTTATTCCAATTCTTGGGAAAAACAGTGTTTTCGCTGCAATGTCTAGGTGGCTATTTGCCTTAGCATGATGATGTATGCTAAAACAAATGGGCAGTTGTAACTAAGGTGGGCTAGTTGGGTTGCCTTCCGTTTCCCGCTCTTTACTATGCAAAATGTCCAGTACTTATGTTTGGGTTTCGTTTCATTTTTGCAATATGGAAATGGTAATGGCATGCTCTCGTTCGAGGAAGGGCTTCCTGCTTATGTTTGTACTAAAAGGGTTTTCGAGGGAATAGCTCTAAATCAGTCGTGGCGTTTGAGGGGTTCCATTGCACGTTCAAAAAAGGCGGTAAACAAGCTTTCTAAAAGACAAAATGGAACCCTTATTGTGTAAGAATTCCACTTTTGTAGCGGGGAGCAGACTTGAACTGCCGACCTTCGGGTTATGAATCCGATGCTCTAACCAGCTGAGCTACCCCGCCATTTGGGGTGCAAAAGTAATAAAAATCAACATTGAAAGTTCGGGTTTACAATATTTTTTGTTCAAGGCTCACTGGGCCGCTATTGTGAGGTCTTTTGATTGCTTCATTTTCATAGAAAAAGGCTTTGTACCTACCCGGCTACGCTGCCGCTGTTGCGGGGCGCCCGCTTTATTCAAGCGGCAATAGTTCGTAAAATAGGCATTTTATTAGCATTATTTATATTGTTTAGGCGAGGTTAAAACTTACTTTTGAGGGTTAAATAACCGGTATGAATAAGAACGTAATAAGTGTACTGTTTTTGGGGTGGGTCTTTCTTTTTGCAGGAATGCAACTGCAGGCGCAGATCACTTACAAAAACCTTCCTGAATTTCCGGCCTTTAAACTAATGGATAGTAAAGGCGCTTCTTTTAGCACGGTGTCCGTGCTGAAAAAGGATAAACCGACGGTACTTATTTATTTTAGCCCCACCTGCCATCACTGTCAAACACAGACCACTGATATTACCTCCAATATCAAATTATTCAAAGACGTTCAGTTTTTGTTTGTGACTTCCTACCCCCCGCAGGATTATCAACCTTTTTTGAATGAATATGCCTTAGAGAAATTCCCCAATATCATTTTCGGATATGATTCTACTTATGCGCTGGTCAGATTTCTGGAACTCGAAAGCCTGCCCGGTGTTTTTATTTATGATGGAAAACATCAGTTAAAAATAAATTACGATACCAACATCCGGACAAAAAACCTGTACAGTGCCATTTTCGAATAACGAAAAATGTCGTTTGTCATATTTGTAGCAATAGATTGTTTATACATTTGCAGCACATATATATTAATCGTTAAAAAAAATAAATCGTTTGTTTTATGAAAGTAACCGTAGTAGGGGCAGGTGCCGTAGGTGCTACCTGTGCCGATAATATCGCCCGTAAAGAACTCGCTCATGAATTGGTATTGCTCGACATTAAAGAAGGCGTAGCCGAAGGCAAGGCGCAGGATATGATGCAAACCGCTCAATTGCTGGGTTTTGATACCAAAATTGTAGGATCAACCAACGACTACAGCAAAACTGCCAACAGTGATGTGGTGGTTATAACAAGTGGATTGCCCCGTAAGCCGGGAATGACCCGTGAAGAACTTATTGGTGTGAATGCCGGGATTGTAAAAAGTGTTTGCGAAAATATTTTGAAATATAGCCCCGACACCATCGTCATTGTTATCAGCAATCCTATGGATACCATGACTTACCTCGCACTTCAAAGCACGGGATTGCCTAAAAACAGGATCATTGGTATGGGTGGCACGCTCGATAGCAGCCGTTTCCGTTATCAGTTAAGTCAGCACCTTGGTTGCAGCCCGGCCGATCTGAATGCCGTAGTGGTAGGTGGACATGGCGATACGACTATGATTCCTTTAATGCGTCTTGCTACCTGGAACAGTGCCCCGGTTACTGATTTTCTGAGTGAAAATGAACAAAAACAAGTGGTAGCAGATACCATGGTGGGCGGTGCTACACTTACCAAATTGATTGGTACAAGTGCTTGGTATGCTCCGGGTGCGGCAGGTGCTATGCTGGTGGAGGCTATCCTGCGCGACGAAAAGAAATTGCAGACCTGTTGTGTATACCTCGATGGGGAATATGGACAAACAGATATTTGTATGGGTGTACCTGTAGTAATTGGCCGCAATGGTTGGGAGAAAATCCTCGATTTTAAACTAAATGAAGAAGAGCAAGCCGCTTTTAACAAGAGCGCGGATGCCGTGCGGAGTATGAATGAAGTTTTGAAAACTCTTTAGATTTTCCCTTGTATTAGAAAAACTTTTGGGTAGTCAGCTCCTTTTTCGGGTAACCACGGCTTATTTTATAATGGGATTGAAAAAAAATGCTATCGGTATTACCGGTGGCTATTTTTTTGATGTAAAAGGGGCGACGCCATGGATGTTGAAATCAAAATAGGAAAGGGTTCACTTTGAAAATCTTCACTTCGAAGAAAGTACAAAATGAATTGATCACAACAAAGTATAAGCCTTGCTGATTATTATTTCTGAATGCTGAAAAACCGTAATGCTGATAGTAAGCTTGACCTTATTTTAAGGCTTTCACACTCGCTAAAAAAGAATCACGAAAAGGAGGGAATACCATTGCAATCATTGTTTGGAGCGTATAATTCTGAGGAAACTGCCGAAGAAATCATTTCAGCAATTAGTGCATCGAGCGTTTCCAACCGCAATATTGAACAACTTTGAAAAAGTATTTACTTGACACTAACATCTGCATATTCTTTATTAAAAGGTTATATCTATTGGACAAAAAGGTTGCAGAAGTTGGTCAACAAAGCTGTTTTATTTCTGAAAGGAAAGTTGCAGAACTGAAATATGGAGTTGAGAACAGCAAAACGATGGAGGATATGCGGGTTATTATAGAGGTGTTTATCCCCCCATTTTCTATAATCCCAATTTATAATTCGTTGGATATTTACGCAAAAGAGAAAGCAAAACTTAGGAAGCAATGTTTATTAATTGACGACTTTAATATCCTTATTGGCGCTACCGCCATTACCCATGACATGGTTTTAAAAACAAACAATGTTGCTCATTTAAGCAGGATTGACAATATCATCATTGAAGACTCGACAAAGCAATCTAAATATAGTTTTAGCGGACAACACAAGTATCGCCAATACTGGGGTTTTGGAGCAATAGGCAGTATTTTGTTCTTCTACTTTGGTACTTTCAGAAGGATTGCTATTAAACTTGTTGTTTTAATTTCATAATGAAATCAAAATCCGGCAGTAGTTGCACCGAAGTACAAAATGCTGCTCCTGCACCATTGGCAGCATTAAGCCGGAGATAGCTTTGATATAATAAAAGCATCAACACCGTTATTCCTGACGTTGTTTACAAAAAAAAACTGCCCCAAAGAATGAGGCAGTCTAATTTTTTCGTGCTGCCGAAGCAGCTATCGAAGGGAAAAGGGAAAGGAATTAGTTAGAATTGTTCCTTTCTCTTTGCAACAGGATCAGGGTATTACCCATCAGGCTGTTGAAGTTTGCTTTGGACTCAAGATCCAGCATTTTTTCGTTTACTCTTACCTTCTCTATTACAGAGAGCATTTTATGCATAGAGTAGTTAAACTGCAGGGTTCCTCTTTCTTCGTCCATTCTGTTTTCTACAGCTGCCAATTGCGCCTTTAAGCGGGCATTTTCTTCCTGCAATTGCTGAATGGATACAGTGCTATTTGCGGGTGTGGTAGATGATGTGTTGGATTTGTTTTTCTCTGTGGAGTCTATTGCAGTATTTGTGGCCTGACCAACGGTGAAAGCCAGCAGCAATAATGATGTGAATAGTGTTTTCATAACTGTGTGATTGATATTGCAAAGGTACATTGGGGTAAAGTCTCTACCTAATATTTTGGGCTTTTGGGAATCCCTTATGAGGGTTTGAGATTGAATACTTTTCAATAAAAAGACCAATAACTGATATAAAATTCATTTTTATGCATTTAAATCGCTTTTTATTGAATAAAAAATTATTAGTGTTGTATAAAAACTAAATTTTCAAAAGCAGTATCCTCAAAATAGCTTTAGCAATATCTTAGTAATTGGGCACAAAAAAAACAGAAACCCGGAGATTTCTGTTAAAAAAAATTTTATTTTTATTAGCCCTTTAGCAAACAAAATTATTCTTTATTTTATTGCGGCATCTTGCAAGGTATTGCTCATTACCTGCCCGAATGATGCAGCGGCCTCCATTTCTAGTAAAGCGGCCTCTATTTTATCATTTTCGATTTTTAAAAGCATGGTCATCATCATTTCATTGTATCCTTTGCAGGCTTTCAGGTTTTCAATGGCTTGCTCATGTTTTTCAATAGCTATTATCAGCAGCAACTGTTTCATGGTTTGATTAAACTGTAGCGCACTTTTCTTTTCCTCCATGGCCTGCCATGCGGAAGTTGGCTGTGAAGTTGGCTGACTGATTTCTGCTAAACGGGCATCGGTTCTTAAAACTTCTGATTGTTGTTTTTGGTTAGAACCTGCAGAATGACTCTTGGTGATAGAAGTATCAGCACTGTTGGCTGAAAAAGCGGAGAAGTAAGCCACGATGGCTATTGCGATGGTTTTCATAATGTGTGTGTTTGTTGTGTGATTTAATAATGCAAATGTACGTTACCGCTCTAAGGGGTTCAAATGGTAATGGTTAAATAGGTGTTCTGATGGTACCAATGGTAGTTTTTGGCAGGTGAGTGGAACCAGTTTTTTCGGTTATAATTTTTTATGTGGTGGTCTCTGAAAAAGGAATGGTTTTACCTGTTAAAAACCTTGGGTTTTCTTAACAAATAAAGGCCTTGTAGCCCGTTGGTTCCTTTTTAAAAGATCTATAAATAGACGGCTGTATTGTTACACCAATTGTAAGATATTCTTATTGACATGAGTAAATTCCGATATTATAAAATTGGCAGGCCTTTTCGGAATGGTTTTTAGTGGCGGCCTAAACTGCGTCATTATTCAATTGTCAAGCCTTGCCTGAACTGTATTTAGAGGAGTCCTTTGTTTAAATCATGCCTTCATCGGCAAAACTAAAATACCCTTCATCGCTGATAATAAGATGGTCTATCAATTTAATTTCGAGTGTTATTAGCCCGTCTTTAAGCTTTTGGGTAAGCATTTTATCTGCCTGACTTGGTTGGGTATTCCCAGAGGGGTGGTTATGAGCTGCCAGAATACTCGTTGCACCGAGTTCGATTGCTTTACGGGCAATTGTGCGGATATCAACCACGGTACCGGCAATACCGCCCCAGCTAAAAGTTGACAGGTCTAAAACCCGGCTGCCATTGTTTAGAAAAATGGCCATAAAGGTTTCGGTAGCGGCATCCTGTAAAATGGGTTGTAAAAAATCGGCTGCCTGTTTTGAGGTCTTAATGATTTCTTTTTTAAAACTTAAACGGTCTGCTTCTTTTCGAATGCCCAATTCAAGGGCTGCCTTAATGGTAACCGCCTTGGCAGGCCCCAGTCCTTTTATCTTCTGAATTTCACCGAGGGAAAGCCTTGCCAGTTTGTGCAGGTTGCCCCCGCAGGTTTCCAGCAGGTCACGTGCCAGCTCAATCGCACTCTTGTTTCGGGTGCCATGGTTGATGAGAATGGCCACCAATTCCGTTTTGCTTAGGGTGGCTGCTCCGTGCTGCAACATTTTTTCCCGAGGCCGATCGTCTTCGGCCCAATGTTTAATAGAAGTATGTAATTTGTTGTCCGGATCCATAACATTTTATTTTCTGTGCCTCAACTGCACCGCTTATCTTCGCAGCAGGAAGATAAAAGTAAATGATCTACTTTAAAATGCAACGCTATGAGCCATGTCGCAAGAATATTTTCGGGAACTACCTCCCGTTACCTGGGACAAAAAATCGCCGTAAGCTTTGGTACCAAGCTGGGAGAGAGTAAAACACAGCTATTTAGCGATGGAGAAATTGGGGTAGAATATATTGAAAGTATCCGCGGGGACTATGTTTTTATTATACAAAGCACCTTTTCCCCCACCGATAACCTGATGGAAATGCTCCTGATGGTGGATGCCGCCCGTCGTGCTTCGGCTTATAAAATTATTTGTGTGATACCTTATTATGGTTATGCCCGACAGGACCGTAAAGATCGTCCACGGGTAGCTATTGGTAGTAAGCTTGTTGCCAATATGATTACCGCCTCCGGAGCAGACCGGGTAGTTACCATGGATTTGCATGCCCCACAAATACAGGGTTATTTTGATATTCCGGTGGATCATCTCGATAGCTCGGCTATTTTCATACCCTATATAGAACAACTGGAACTGGAGAACCTCACTTTTGCAGCGCCCGATGTAGGCAGCACCAACCGGGTTCGCGAAGTAGCAAGTTATTTTAATTCCGAAATGGTAATTTGCGACAAACACCGTAAACGTGCCAATGAAATTGCGAGCATGACCGTAATAGGGGATGTGGCCGGACGTAATGTGATATTGATTGACGATATTTGCGATACCGGCGGCACCTTGGCCAAAGCGGCGCAATTGCTTAAAAATAAAGGAGCCACTAGTGTGCGGGCACTTTGCACCCACCCGGTTTTAAGCGGGAATGCCTACGCAAATATTGAAAACAGTGTGCTGGAAGAATTGGTGGTTTGCGACACCATTCCGCTTAAGAAGCAAATATCAAAAATTAAAGTATTGAGCGTGGCCGATCTTTTTGGAGTAGCCATCCGGAATGCTTTCGAAAATAGAAGTATCCACGATCTGTTTGTGCATAGCCATTTGAAGGGTTGATACGGGTAAATATTGAACCGAAAGCATTTGACAAGTAACTCTTAAAGTACCATATTAAGTTATTGTAAAGGAAGGAATTTTTCCGGTTGATTTGTTCAACTTTACCTGTTATGGGTAATTATAAGTCCATCATTCCCCGGTTTTTGTGCCAAAGCCAAACACTATTTGCCAAACACTGTTTTGCTTCGATAGCTATTTGCTTGTTTTACTGGATTTTACCCATTATTTCAAGCGCCCAATTTTCGTTGGCTTCCCCTTCTTTTACGGCGCTGGAAAGCCTCAGTAAAATCTATCCCGACTCCGCATTCCATTTATTAAAAACCAATCTTGAGCAGGCAATTAAAAAAGGGGATTGGCGAACAGAAGGCAATTGTCACCTGCAAATGGGGGAAATACTTTTTCATTTTGGACAGTATTCGCCTGCCTTTGAGCAATTACTGGCAGCAGAAAATATTTTCAGGGTGCAGAATGCCGAGGTCAATCTCGCAAAAACTCTTTCCGCATTGGGAAAAACCTATTTCTATAATCAGCAACCCGAGGCATCTTATAAAGCATTTGATGAATCTTTTTCGCTTTTTAAAAAAAGAAACGATATCCATGGCATGGCGCTCACCCTAGCTGAAATAGGTCGGCTACACGAAAAAATGGAGCGGTATGATTCCGCTGAAAATTACCAGCGCCGTGCTCTTTTGCTGGAGGCTGAAAATGAAGATCCCAACACGCTGGCACAGATTTATGAGAATATCGGTAGCATTATGGAAGATCAGAGACGATATGACTCAGCCGGATGGTACTACCGCCTAAGCGATTTGCTTTATGAAAAAACCGGTAACAGCATTGCCCGCATTGAGGTCATCAATAATCAGGGAGATATTCTGAGGAAAACCGGAAGAGTGTTCGAATCTCTTGATTATACCCGGAGAGCATTGCAACTTTCCTTATTGCTGCAGGAGAAATACCAGACCAATAGTGCCTATCGTGATCTTGCCAAGTGCTTTCAGTTGTTAAACCAATACGATAGTGGCTACTTCTATCTCGAACTGAGCCGGGATCTTTTAACCGAATTGTATTTTGGCGAAAACAGCAAACAAATTGCCATTATGCAGGTGCTTTCAGATACCGAGCGGAAAAATACTGCCATTATAAGGCTTACCACCGAAAGAAGGCTCAATATTACCCTGGCCATTGCCAGTATTTCTGTGCTTTTATTGCTTTCGCTATTAGCCGCTGTTACTATTAGCCGGCAGAGATTGAAAATAAAAAATGAACGTGCCATTCGCGAAAAAGCCAGGGAGGTGTATCAATCTCAAAAGGATTTGATGGAACTTGAAATACGTAATAAAAATCTGGAAGAGACGCAACTTAAAAAAGAACTCGAAACCAAAACCAATGCACTCTCCTCACAGTTACTGCACCTTATTCAAAAAAATGAATTGCTCGAAGGTCTGAAAGCAGATTTATCAGATTTGCTGAAAGAGGAAAGTCGGACACCTAAGAAGCAATTGCGTCAACTATTGAATAAAATCAACCTAAGTTTTAGTCAGGATCAATACTGGGATGCATTCCGTTTGGTTTTCGATCAGGTTCACCAATCTTTTTTTGAAAAATTACTTCTGATATGCCCGGAACTTTCTGCTACCGAACTACGGATGCTTTCGCTTTTAAAAATGAATCTGAATTCGACAGAAATGGCCACGCTTTTGGGCATTACCCCAGACAGCCTTAGGGTTACCCGCTACCGGGTAAAGAAGAAATTACAATTGGATACCGGGGAATCTCTTACTTCTTTTATTCAGGCCATGTAAATTTTAAGTGGTAATAAATCTATCAAAGCTTAGAAATATTGCCAAATCATGAACTCTTCAATTGCCGTAACAATTCCTTAATAACCATTCCATTATTTTATATCTGATTGATTGTAAATGCTTTAGGATTCAGTATTACAGTCTTGTTGCTGTTTGGTTTACGGTACAAAAGGACTTGTTGCTATTTTGTTAACGGTCATAAATAGGATTCTAATAAGGAAAATGCAAAGATTTGTGGAGCCAAAACAGATCCAATGAAAATATTCACATTATGTCTTTTGCTCACCATCGGTGGTATTACTAACGGGTGGACGCAGCAGAATTCCGAAAATACACAAGCACTCCTAAAAGGGCAAATTCGTGATGTCGTGAACAAGAGCTCTCTGAGTGGAGCCACCATTCGAGTACAGGGGAAGTCTATTTCCGCAGCAGCAGACCTGAATGGATTTTATGAAATGTATGTGCCACAGGGTGAGATGAAAATTATGGTAACTTATCTTGGTTACCGCGATACCCTTTTTGAATTATCACTTAATCCTGGCACGACAACGGTAAAAAACATTTCGCTTTCAAGCAGCTTGAGCGAATTGAGTGGGATAACCCTTACCGGCTTTTTGCAAGGGCAGGCCAAGGCGTTGAATCAACAAAAAAATGCAGACAATATTAAAAATGTAATATCGGCTGATCAAATAGGGCGTTTTCCTGATCCCAATGCAGCGGAAGCCTTGCAGCGGGTGCCGGGTGTAAATATTGAAAGGGATCAGGGGGAAGGTCGCTATGTGCTGGTGCGGGGATTGGCACCTCAGTTTACCAATATCAGTGTAAACGGTGAGCAGATTCCAAGCCCGGAAGCAGATGTGCGTTTTGTAGCACTTGATGCTATTCCTGCAGATCAACTGGCAAGTATTGAGGTAAGCAAAAGCCTTACACCCGATATGGATGGGGATGCGGTGGGTGGTTCCGTGAACCTGATTACCCGGAAGGCGCAAAGTCCCAACCTGCATATTGGCGGTTCGTTGGTAGGTGGGTACAACCAATTAATGAAGGAGCCTAACATACAGGGACAATTACAACTTGATAAGCGTTTCGGGAAAAATCAGAATCTCGGTGTGTTGCTCAACAGTAACTATTACCACAATCATTTGGGAAGTGATAACTGGGAACAGGCACCCGGTGACAATGAAGTGGAATTACGCGATTATGAACTGATCCGCACCCGGATGGGATTAAGTTCTGCTTTTGATTATAAATTCAACAGCCGCAACGAGATATATTTCCGGACGCTGTACTCTAGGTTTACCGATCGGGAATGGCGCCGACGGTATGTATTTATACCAGAAGACGAAGAGGTGGAAAAGCTCACCAAGGATCGTTTTGAGGCACAGAGCATTTTATCCATGAACCTTGGGGGGAAGCATAATTTTAATAAATGGTACCTGCAATACGAGGGACAATATTCCGAGGGCCGGCAGAATACACCTTACGACCACGAAGTAAGTTTTTTGGCCGATCTTCCAGGAAGTATTTCTTTTACCGATTCAAAGTATCCGATGATTGATGCCAATGGATTTAATAATAACTCCCTTTATGAATTTAATGAAGTGGAATATGGAAAAACCCTTGCTAAAGACCGGAACATAACGGCCAAATTTGAGGTAGGGATTCCTTATCAAATTCAAAGTGGATCCGGTGTTTTCCGTTTTGGCGGTAAAGTACGGATGAAGGATAAAAGCTATACTATCACCAATGACGTGTACGAAGCGTCGTCAGGAGGCATACCCAATGCCAATGCTTTTGACGAAAATCCAATCAAAGATTCATTTTTAGGGGGAAGATTCAATTTGGGACGCCCGGTTAATTTGAGCGGTTTCAATCGTTTTTTTAATGCCAACCCAGGATTGTTTGAGCTTGATGTAGAGGGTAAGGAAATAGACGAAGCATTGGAAGCTTACGATGCAAGCGAAGATGTGTTTGCGGCTTTTGCTATGGCAAGACAGCAATGGAAGAAGTTGATGGTAGTAGGCGGCGTACGTTATGAGCGAACCAATGTACGCTACAATAGCAAAGATGTGGTGATAAATGGTGCAGGAGATCTCGAAAGTATTTTACCCGTAAGCGGAAACAGCGACTACGATTTTATTTTACCTCAGGCTCAACTTCGTTACGAACTGAACCGTTTTACCAACCTTCGCGGTTCGGCTACTTTCAGCTATGCCCGGCCTAATTTTGGTGAGATAATACCGGCGCAGGAAATAAATGTGGAAGACAATGAAGCAACGGTAGGAAATGCCAACCTTGTGCCCACAAGTGCTTTAAACCTCGATGGTATGATAGAACACTATTTTGGGAGTGTTGGTGTGGCATCCGCAGGGTTGTTTTATAAAAAGCTGGATGATTTTATTTATCGTCGTATCATTTTTGGTTCTCCTTATCCGCTAACCGGCAATCCTATTGTACCCCGGATTGACGTTATACAGGCGCAAAACGGAAACGACGCCAACCTGCTCGGGCTAGAACTTGCTTTTCAGCGAAAACTCGACTTTTTGCCCGGTATCCTTAAAAATTTGAGTGTGTACACCAACTACACATATACCCATAGCAAGGCTAATTTGCAAAGCCGTAACGCCGATGAAGATAAACCCAATGAAGAGGAGTCGATCCGGTTACCGGGACAGGCAAACCACGTCGGGAATTTTTCGCTTGCCTATGAAAATAAAAAAATTGTGGTGCGTGCCTCGGTAAACTTCAATGGGGAATACCTGAGCGAGGTAGGCGGAAGCAAAGAGGAAGACCTATTTGTAAAAAGCCGGGCACAGCTTGATGTGAGTGCAAGTTATGTTTTCAGCAAAAGGTTCCGTTTGTTTACCGAATTACTCAACTTGACCAATCAACCTTTTGAAGCCTTTCAGGGAAATAAAAACTTAATAGTGCAGCGGGAATTTTACCGTTGGTGGGGAAGGTTTGGATTAAAATTTGACCTGAGTGTTCAAAAATAATCGTGTGTTTTGACACATCTATTTACCAATCATTTTAATAATATTATATGAAAAAATTACTTGTAATTGCTTTAAAAATGCTGGTACTGAGTGCCGTATCCTGCGATAAGCAAAAAGACGATCTTGTTACTCCATTAACATCAGAGGAATTTCCACAGGTCTTTAAATTTGATGATGAAGGAGATGGCGACCTGGAGGATGAAGATAAATTTGGGGTAGTAATTACGTTGGCCGACCGTCAGGATCCAACAGGTGCTGATCTTGGTGGAAAAGTTATTCCGTTGGATGCGGAGGTCACCATAAGTTTCGAAGTAAGCGAATTTGAAGGGTTTGCTGCCATTTCAAATTACATAAAAGACGTTTCTGCTTTTTATGAAGTGGATGATTGTAACGAAGCCGATGTGCCGGTAACATTCAATACCACAACCGGAAAGGGAACTGTTACTTTTCCAAGGGGTGTAGAAGAAATTGAAATCGAGTTTGAAACAAACGATGCACTGTTTGACGATGATATCCTGAATACAGCAGACCGCTTTATCAGTTTTAAAATGACCGGAATTACTGGTGGACAAAATGTGACTTTTAATGGCGAAGGGGAATTTAAATATGAAGTGCTTGACGACGAAGGCATTCATGGCGAATGGGAACTCGATGCTTCGGATCCAATTATGTTTGCACGGTTTAAATCGCTTTTTGGTTTGATAAGTGAGAAGGTAAATGACCTCGAAGCTTCGGAGGTAGATAAAATTGTGATCAGTGTGGAATACGATGAGGTGAAAGTAGAAATTGAACTGACCGAAACCGAAACCATTACCGAATGTGGTAGTACCGAAGTGGTGAATAAGGTGATTGAAATTGAGGCGGGTATTGAAGAACTCGATTTGCAATCGTTTGACGGAGAAATAGAGTTTGCTGATGATTTGGAACAAGAAAATGGAACTGAAAAAGAATTTATTTACAAGGGTTCTTTTGAAATTGCCGGAAAAGTTCTTATGATTAAACTGGAAGGCGAATACGATGATAACAACACCGGTGAAATTATGCTTGTATTGGAGAAATAATATTGATTAACGTTAATTCTTTTTAATGAATAATAGAAATAAAAGGGCTGTATTTGTTGGTGGCATATTATTAACCGGATTAACTTTTGCCGCCTGTAATATGGCTCCATCAAAAGTTTCCGGGGAACAACCTGATGCATTATATCTTTGCGATACTACCATGGTGATGGCTGATATTGTAACAGATTCAGTTCCCCATGATACTGATGATCCTGCAATCTGGCTGAATCCCGAAGATCCTGCCAAATCATTGATTGTGGGAACCGATAAAGACGAAAATGGTGGTTTGTATGTATTTGGGTTGGATGGTAAAATGATAAAGGAAAAAACAGTAGCCGGTTTAAAACGCCCCAATAATGTGGACATAGAATACGGACTGCTGCTCAATGGTAAGACCACTGATATTGCGGTGGTAACTGAGCGTTTTACCCACAAACTCAGGATATATACTTTACCCGATATGAAGCCTGTTGACGGAGGAGGGATTGACGTTTTTGCCGGGGAAACCCAAAAGGAGTACAGGGATTTGATGGGTATTAGTCTTTATAAAAATAAATCAGGTAAAATCTATGCTATTGTGGGACGCAAATCTGGTCCAACCGATGGGACTTACCTATGGCAGTATGAACTGAAAGATAATGGCAAAGGGCAGGTAAAAGCAACGCTTGCAAGGAAGTTTGGTAAGTACAGCGGTAACCATGAAATTGAAGCCATTGTAACCGATGACGCAATGGGATTTGTGTATTATTCTGATGAGGGTATTGGCGTAAGAAAATATTATGCCGATCCCGAAAGGGGAAATGAAGAGCTCGCTTTGTTTGGTACAACCGGTTTTGCAGATGACCACGAAGGCATTTCTATTTATAACGATTCTGATAGCACCGGATTTATCCTTGTTTCGGATCAGCAAGCCCAATCTTTCCATATTTTTCCAAGAGAAGGCACTGCAAAAAATATAAATAATCATCCGCTGTTGCGGGTGGTAAAGGTTTCTGCAAAAGAAAGCGATGGCTCAGAATCAATAGCGGTTCCATTGAATGATCGTTTTCCAAGAGGCTTGTTTGTGGCCATGAGTTCTGATAAAACTTTTCACTTTTTTAAACCTGAGAAAATATTGGGTAATTTATTAAAATAGTTATTTGGCAAAAACAAAAATGCCGGTCTTTTTTAGTTCCGGCATTTTTGTTTACTCAAAATAATTATTCCCATTCAATGGTAGCCGGGGGTTTGCTGCTGATATCATATACCACGCGGTTTATCCCTTTTACATTGTTGATAATTTCGTTGCTGATAAACGCCAGAAATTCATAGGGCAGATGTGCCCAATCGGCGGTCATGCCATCTACACTCGTAACGGCCCGCAACGCCACGGTAAACTCATAGGTTCTTTCGTCGCCCATTACGCCCACACTTTTTACCGGGAGTAAAATGGTGCCGGCCTGCCATACCTCGTCATATAGGGCATGGTCTTTTAGTCCTTGTATATAAATGGCATCTGCGGCCTGCAACATCTCTACCTTTTCTTCGGTTACCTCGCCAAGGATGCGGATAGCAAGTCCCGGACCGGGAAAGGGGTGACGGTTAAGCATATCGGCCGGAATGCCGAGTTCAGCACCTACCCGGCGAACTTCATCTTTAAATAAAGAACGCAACGGTTCTACCAGTTCCATTTTCATACTCTCCGGCAACCCGCCTACGTTGTGGTGGCTTTTAATGGTCTGGCTTGGGCCGTGTACACTCATGCTTTCTATAACGTCGGGGTAAATGGTTCCCTGTCCGAGCATTTCAATGCCTTCAAGTTTCTGCGCTTCCTGATCGAATATTTCAATAAAAGTGCCCCCGATTACTTTCCGCTTTTGCTCGGGGTCGGATTTGCCTGCAAGTTTGGTATAAAAATGTTCCCGGGCATCTACGCCTTTTACATTCAGATCGAGTTGTTTGTAGGTTTCCAACACCTGTTCAAATTCTCCTTTGCGCAGCACGCCATTGTCTACAAAAATGCCAAACAGGTTTTTACCAATGGCCCGGCTGATAAGGGTGGCCGCTACAGTGCTGTCCACCCCGCCACTGAGCGCCATGATGACTTTGCGGTTGCCGATTTTTTCCTTAAGGGCTGCTACGGTTTCCGTTACAAAATGTTCCGAAGTCCAGTCACCTGCGCAGCCGCAAATCTGGTATAAAAAGTTTTTAATGAGCGTTTTGCCCTCGGTACTGTGAAATACTTCGGGGTGAAACTGTAATCCGTATAGAGGCTTGTCTTGATTTTCGCTTCTTTTAAAAGCGGCAACCGGGATGCTGTCTGTAGTGGCAAGCAGTTCGAAACCTTCGGGTAATGCTACAATGGAATCGCTGTGGCTCATCCACACCTGCGAACGGGTAGCCATACCGGCAAATAAGGTATCGGGTTGTTGCTGAATCAAAAAGGCCCGGCCATATTCGCGTTTATCGCTTTTTTCCACTCGGCCCCCCAAGCTTTTAGCAGTAAGCTGCGCACCATAGCATATACCGAGTACAGGAACTTGTTTTGCCATAGCAGCCACATCCACTATAGGCGCTCCAGCCTCATTTACACTAAATGGTGATCCGCTTAAAATGATGCCTTTTAGCGTTGGATCCGAAAGATCGGCCTTCTGGTAGGGCATGATTTCGCAGTATACGTTGGCTTCGCGTACTACCCTCGCTATCAATTGGGTATATTGGCTACCAAAATCAAGAATCAATATTTTTTCGGTCATGGTGCGGCAAAGATAAGGAGTGGGTTTCCTTTTGTAGTGCCATAACGCTGCTTATAATGCTATGGCTCCGTTTTTCCTTTAACATTTTGTTATGCCATTAGAAACAAAGACCTTTAATAAATTGAAATATATCAATTTGGGATGCTTTTGCCAGGTAAAAATTGGATGCCTGATTTTTCCAAAATGTTTTAATAAATAATTAAAATAAAACTTATATGAAATTTCGTATCTTATTTTTTTCGCTTGTTCTTTTTTCTTTGAGTGGCTGTGCTATCATTATGGATGAGGAGGTGGGCAATGGTAACCGGGTAACCGAGGAAAAATCGCTTAGCCGTTTTGAAAACCTCGAAGTAAGTGGCAGTTTTGATGTGGAATTGGTTCCCTCCACGGAATATCGGGTGGTGATTGAGGCCGATGAAAATTTACAGGAATTCATCCTGATAGATCAGGATGGTGACAAGCTGAAAATCCGGATGAAAGACCATATCCGTATTTCAATGAAAGGGAAAATTAAAGTGACGGTATATATGGAGAAACTTCGCTCGGTTGATCTTGCCGGTTCCGGGCTTGTGAAAACCCGTTCGCAAATGACGCATCCCGATAAAATGGAATTTTCCATTGCCGGTAGCGGGGATATGGAACTTGATGTAAAAAGTCCCCGTGTGGAAGTAAGCATTGGCGGTAGCGGGGAGATAAAAGCGATGGGTAAAACCGAGCGGCTCGAGGTAGATATTGCCGGTAGCGGCGATTTTAACGGTAGCGAACTTTTGAGCGAAGTAACCGAAGTAAGTATTGCCGGTAGTGGAAATGCTAGTGTATACGCGAGCCGCGAACTTGATGTAAGTGTTGCCGGCAGCGGAGATGTAGAGTATAAAGGCAGCCCAAGTGTTAAAAAATCAATTTCTGGAAGTGGATCGGTAAAATCTATTCAGTAATTTTTATCGGTCTGTCAAATTCCCTTTTTTTGTGGAATGAATGAGGACTGTTGGAAAGGTTAAAGGATTCTTTTATCTGCAGGTTGCTTATTTTTTTGCTTGCTTTGCTGATTGTAAAAAGCAGAACCTATGCAGCAATGGAATGATACGATTATCGCTTTGGCTACACCGCCCGGGGTAGGGGCTATTGGCGTTATCCGACTGAGCGGTCCGCAAGCTATTGCAGCTATCAATGCTGTATTTCCGGCTAAAAATCTCGAAAAACAAGGGTCGCATACCCTGCATGTGGGTTGGCTTACCTATCAGGGAGAACGAATTGATGAAGTAGTGGTATCGCTATACAACGGTCCGCGCAGCTATACAGGGGAAGATGTGGTGGAAATAAGCGGGCATGGATCGCCCTATGTGCTACAACGTATCCTCGATGTTTTTCTTGAAAACGGCATCCGCATGGCCAAACCCGGTGAGTTTACACAACGTGCTTTTCTGAATGCCAAAATGGACCTTGCACAGGCAGAAGCAGTAGCCGATGTGATTGCAAGCCAATCCGAAGCTGCACACCGTACTTCCTTGCAACAGATGCGGGGTGGTTTCAGTCTAACCCTTGCTACCTTGCGGGACGAACTGATACAGTTTGGTGCGTTGATAGAACTCGAACTTGATTTTGCTACCGAAGACGTAGAATTTGCTGACCGGGAAAAACTGATTGCCTTGCTGAAACTTTTGTGTCAACATGTAGGCGGGTTGCTGCAATCCTTTAAGCTGGGGAATGTGATTAAAAACGGGGTTCAGGTGGCCATTATTGGTAAACCCAATGCGGGTAAAAGCACCTTGCTTAATCAATTGCTCAACGAAAACCGCGCCATTGTAAGTGAAATTGCCGGTACCACCCGAGATACCATTGAAGAAATTTTGAACATTGAAGGCCTGCTATTCCGACTGATTGATACTGCCGGCATCCGCGAACATACCGTTGATACCATTGAAGGCATCGGGATAGGTAAAAGCCTGGAAAAAATGGGGCAGGCCGACCTTGTACTGTACCTATACGATGTACAAACCGAAAGCGAAACCGATCTGCAAACAACCCTGCAATGGCTGCAAAAATCAGGTAAGCCTTACCTGTTGCTCGCCAACAAAGCAGATACTACCTCATTTGAAACCACCAACGCACTGTTGCCAAGAAACGCACTGCCAATCAGCGCCAAAACGGGTGATGGCACTGAAACCCTCAAGCGCCGTATGGTAGATTGGGTACTCGATGGCCGCCACCTGAAAGAAGATACCATTGTTACCAACGCCCGTCATTATCAGGCCCTCCACGAGGTAGACAAAAGTCTCGCCGATATAGCCGAAGGCATTGTAGCCAATCAGCCCGGTGACTTGTTAGCGCTTGATATCCGTAGAGCATTACACTACCTTGGTGAGATTACCGGACAGATTACGAATGAAGATCAGTTGGATTATATTTTTAGTAAGTTTTGCATTGGGAAATAGGGTCTTACTTTGATAGGTATGATATGTACCACGTTTCTACTATAAACGGTACATAGCTGATAACAGCAAAAATGATCTTTAATCATTTCTTCAAAACCAACTCCTCCTTAGCTGCCCATATTCCAATGTCCTGCTTGCTTAAAGCAGCGGCCATCAAATCTGGAAATTTATCAGGGGTGCAGGCAAATACCGGGATGCCAATATTAGAGAGGAATTGTGCATTGCCATGATCATAGGAAGGGGCTCCGTCGTCATTCAGCGCTAATA
>JBBQXO010000089.1:0-19467 GCA_038209595.1 Chitinophagales bacterium | reverse complement strand
TTCATCCTCCGTTTTGGTCTGAAGACAGCGTATTCCTATCCCAATAACAAAGCCATTTGTTTTATTTAGAAGTGGCTGTCTTTACCTTTTTTTATGCTTTTTCACCGGTTTGGCTTCCTCATTTTGGCGGATCAGGTCCATTATTTTGGCTTTGTCGAGTTGGGCATCGGCACTTGTATCTTTGGTTTCCTGATAGTCGAGTGCTTCAATAGGACTGATTTCAATTACCGTTTCGAGATAAGCCTGTATGGCTTCGAGAAATTTTAATTCTTCGGGACTGCAGAAGGAAAGTGCATAGCCTTTCTCAACACCTCTTCCGGTACGTCCAAGCCGGTGAATATAGTTCTCAGGTTCTTCTGGCAAATCGTAGTTGATTACATAAATAACCTTTTGTATATCAATGCCTCTTGCACTCACATCGGTGGTTACCAATATTTTTTTGGTGTTATTGGCAAATGACTCGAGTGCCTCAAACCGTTGGGTCTGCTCCATACCACCGTGGATAGCGGCAACGTCAATACCCACCCGCTCCATCGCTTTTTGTACCCGATCAACGCGAACCTGCGTTCTTGCAAAAACCACCATTTTAGCGTCCGGATGATTCTTGATGATCTTTTCAAGAAAAAATCGTTTGTCATCCATCTCAATCATAGCAACGCTATGGGTCACATTTTTACTGACACTGTTTTTGGGCGAAACCTGAATACGAATGGCATTTCGAACAAGCGAATAGGCCTGATCTTTCAGCAATTCATTGATAGTGGCTGAAAAGAAAAGGGTTTGATGTTTATAAGGAAGCCGCTTTTTAATATCCTGTACATCCTTCATAAAGCCCAAGGCCATCATCCGGTCGCTTTCATCAAGCACAAGGGTTTCCACAGCTTTCAGGTCTAAATGTTTTTGAGCCATCAGGTCAAAAATACGACCGGGGGTGGCTACTACGAGGTCGGCTTCCTCGTTTAATAAAGTTATCTGTTCATTTTGCTCCACACCACCCACCAATGCTACCATCAGTAAGTCGGTATGTTTGCCAAGGCTTTCAAATACACCATGAATCTGCACAGCCAATTCGCGGGTAGGGGCCAGCACCAATGCCCGGATGCCCCGATAGTTCCTTTGTCTTGATACCAATTTCTGAATCATGGGAATAGCATAGGCAGCCGTTTTGCCGGTACCAGTGGCAGCTATAGCCATTACGTCTTCTCCTTTTAGTATGCTTGGTATTGCTTTGTATTGAATATCGGTGGGTCTGTTAAAACCCAGTTCAAGGATACTTGTCAGCAGATCGGGATGGAAATGGTATTGCTCGAATTTCATTTTTCTTTTCGTTTATTGTTTATTGTTTTGGTTTTTTTTTGTTTAGTTGCTCCCGCCTAATACGGGATGGTTTTCTTTGTTTAGTTGCTCCCGCCCTATGCGGGATGGTTTTCTTTGTTTAGTTGCTCCCGCCCTATGCGGGATGGTTTTTTATTGTCTATTGTTTTTTATTGTTTGTCGTTTTTTATTTATTGTTTGTGCCTGCCTTTTGGCAGACATGGTCATGTTTCTCTTGCCTTGTGCAGGATTGTTTTCTGTTTTTATTACTCATCCTTCCCGTATTCATCTCATCTCCAATCCTTTTGGAAATAGATTTTTTGCCTGATTGTATGGCTGATTTGCTGTAAAGAGCGCACAACCTGCTACCTGTTGAATCATACAAAGGTACCCTTTGGTTTGCTATTGCACAAAAGGAAGGATTTTAGGAACCATTGGGGCTGGGAGAGCAGGTTTGAAGGTAGAAATTTATAAACTTCAAAACCTGGAATTATCCGATTTAAATTATGGCTGTCATAGGAAAACGTAAAGTAAAACGGGTGCCTGCCTCCGGCCTGCTTTCCACCTGAATATTTCCTTTGTGTAGCAGCATTATTTGCCGGCAAAGACTCAGTCCAACACCGCTTCCTGTTTTTTTGGTGCTGAAAAATGGGATAAAAATCTTATCCAGCAATTCTGTTTCAATGCCGGCTCCGTTGTCTGCCACTTCAATCAGGTATTCCCGGGTGGTTTCATTTTTTAATGCGGATAATACGATTCTTGGATCCTCTTTTTCTTTTACGGCATCAAAAGCATTGAGGAGTAAATTAATCAATACCTGCTCAATGAGTAAAGGGTCTAGGTGCATATGTAAACCCGGTTCCCTTATCACCACATCCAACTCAATTTTTTTTTCATCGAGCGTTGGCTGTAGCAGGGTGTTCAGTGTTTCAAACAGATCTCGTATCAGCACCCTCGAAACATTGGGTTTTTCTATTTTGTTGAGGTTGCGGTACACTTCGGTAAATTTAAGCAGTCCCTCACTGCGTCTTTTGATGGTTTCAATACCTACTTCAAGATCCTCGTGCAACATGCTTGATGCAGGATTTTCTTTTTTGGTTTCAGCCAGTCTTTTTTTCAGGGTATCTGCCAGCGACGAAATAGGCGCCACCGAATTCATGATTTCGTGGGTCATTACCCGAAGTAATTTTTGCCAGGCATTGGCTTCCGTTTCATCCAAAGCTGCATCTACATTCTGAAAAGCAATCAACTTAAACTTTTTACCATCGGTTTGTAATGCTGTGGCCGCAAGCAATATTTTTTTGGGTCCTCGTTGGGTTTGGATGGAAATTATTTTGTTTTCTGCAGGGGCTACTTCGAGGCAAGCAGCGTAAAGTGCCGGTAATCTTTTTTCTAACGAATGAATGGTTTTGAGGTAGGGGATACCTGTTAGCTTTTTCAGCGATTCATTCATCCACATAATACTTCCATCTTCTATCTCATAAGATAAAATACCGGTATCTACCAGTTCCAGAATTTGTTGTAAATACAAAAACTGTGTTTCTTTTTCCCGGCTGATCAGTTTAAAAGTTTGGTTGACCTTATTGAACCCTTTCCGTAGGATTTGCAGATCCGCGGGAGCATTTTTTTCATCAAAATGTCTTGTAAAGTCCCTGTATTGTACACTTTCAGCAAATTGTTCTATTTCAAGCTGTGCTTTTTTATGAAAGAGGAAAAAGTCATAAACCTGAAAACCCAGCACCGGAAACAGCAACAACAGGTACATAGGTTGTTGATAAGCAAGGCAAAAAGCAATACCCGAAAGGGTTGCGAGAAGCAGGGCAACTTTGAGTAAAATATTTATATGGGAACTTTTATATGTCATATTTATCCAATCTTCTGTAGAGTGCTGTACGGGTCAGTCCCAATTCTTTGGCAGCCCGGGTGATGTTGCCATTATTTTTGTCTATCACCCGCATAATAGTATTTTTTTCCACCGTTTCCAGGTTCAGGTCAGTTTCCTTTGGTTCTTTGTTTTCCGCTGCCGATTCAATAGGGGAAAATACAAGGTCGGGTCCTTTTATTTCGGATCCATCGCACATAATTACAGCCCTTTCCATAATGTATTGCAATTCGCGGACATTCCCCGGAAAATGATATCCCATCAATTTGTTTACAGCATCTTTCTGTATTTCGAGAAAGGGTTTGAAATACCGGTTGGCATAGATTTTCATAAAATGATTGGCCAGTAATTCAATATCGCTTTTCCGTTGACGCAAAGGGGGAAGTTGCAATTCCACGGTATTGATCCGGTAAATCAGGTCTTTGCGGAACCGGTTTTCATTGGCTAGTTCCGTCATGGAAATATTGGTCGCACAAATCAAGCGGATATTAATGGGAATAGGTGTGTTGGTACCTAGCCTGATGACCTGCCGGTTTTGCAGGACCGATAATAATTTTGCCTGCTGTTGTAAAGGGATATTGCCAATTTCGTCCAGAAATAAGGTGCCACCGTTAGCCGATTCAAGCAAACCTATTCTTTCTTCCCGGGCATCTGTAAAAGCTCCTTTTTTATGGCCAAAAAGCTCGCTTTCAAAAAGACTTTCTGTTAGTGCCCCCATGTCTACTTTTACAAAAGGTTTGTCTTTGCGGAGCGATTGATCATGCAGCGCTTTGGCAACCAAATCTTTACCCGTTCCGTTTTCGCCAAGCACTAAAATGTTTGCATCGGTAGGGGCTACTTTTTTTAGTTTGGTAAATAGGTTTTCCATTTCGGGGCTTGTTCCCAAAATAGTGCCACCCGGCAACCCTTTTGATGCGTTTGGTTCACTTTTTGAGGGGGATTGCATCGCATCACGAATAGCAGTCAGCAGTTTTTCATTTTGCCAGGGCTTTACCACAAAATCCGAAGCCCCTTCTTTTAAGGATGTTACAGCGAGATCAATAGCTCCATAAGCGGTGATCATAATGACCGGCATACCTGGTTTTATAGATTGTATTTTCCGTAACCAAAATAATCCTTCGTTGCCGGTATGTACCGCACTTGCAAAGTTCATATCAAGCATTACGAGATCGTATTTGCCGGAAGAAAGATGCTGAGGTATCTGTTCGGGATTTTTTTCTGTGACGACGGCTTTTACCTCTGTTTTTAAAAGCAAACGAACTGCCGTCAACACATCCGGATCATCGTCAACAATCAAAATAGAGGCTTCTTTCATGGTATCTAATGCGCATTTATCAATTAAGCAAGATTAGGCAAAATTACGGTAAGCATTTTAGGACAGCAGGTACAAAGGGTTTGGTCTTTTCTGTAGGTGTGTTACAACCGGACATATACTGTATCAAAACCGAACACTCTATATGTCATGATATTTCTTAAAATATTGAAAATCAGAGGATTGTGATTTTGGCACGGTTTTTACAAGGAATAGGGTGGAAAGAATAATAAAAAGTATTTATGGATCGGGTAATTGAAAAGAAGACATGGAATACCAAACGAATAGTAACCATTGCTGGCATTGCTGGCATTTTGACCTTGATTGTTTTTGCCATCATGTCCTCCCGGGGTAATAGCCGTTTGAATGTAGATGCCGATCGGGTAATGATAGGTGCCGTTTCAGAAGGAAGTTTTCAGGAGCGGATTCCTCTGAATGGGGTAGTACTGCCTTTAACTACCATTTATTTAGATGCCTTAGAAGGCGGCCGGGTTGAGGAAAAATTTGTGGAAGATGGAGCGGTTCTACAAAAGGGAGACCCCATTTTGAGACTTAGCAATTCTGATTTAGAACTGAGTCTTGCCAATCAGGAAACGGCTGTATTCAATGTGCTTACACAAATGAACATATCAAAAAACAGTGCCACACAAAACACGATACGGCAATTGAACCAAATGGCTGAGGTAGACAATGGTCTTGCCGAGGCAAGCCGAATCTACACACTCAATAAAAAGCTGTTCGAGGATAAAGTAATCGCACAGCAAGAACTAAAACAATCGGAAATCGCTTACAACTATCAGGTTCGTCGCAAAAAACTGACAGAAGACATTCTGAAAGAAGATGCCTCAGCCGTCAACCTCATGTCCACACAAGACAAGCAATCGCTTGGCCGCATGCAACACACACTCGAACTGATGCGTCGTAAAGTGGGCGACCTGGTAGTAAAAGCACCGATTGACGGACAATTGACTTCGCTTGATGCAGAGATTGGTCAAAATATTCCAAAAGGCCAAAGAATCGGACAAGTGGATGTAGCCACCAACTTTAAGGTACGGGTAGATATAGATGAGCATTATATCAGCCGCATTTATACCGGGTTGGAAGGATCTTTTTCCTTTGCAAATGAGAGCTATAATCTCCGTATCCGCAAAATTTACACACAGGTAACCAATGGAAGGTTTCAGGTAGATATGGAGTTTACAGGCAAGGAACCCGATGGCATACGCCGTGGACAGAGTCTGCAGATAAGGTTGGCACTGAGCGATGAAACACAGGCACTGCTTTTACCCAAAGGCGGTTTTTATCAGCAAACTGGTGGAAACTGGATTTACAAATTGAACGAAGCCGGCACTATTGCCTACAAAACGGACTTGCAGATTGGCAGACAGAACCCGGATTATTACGAGGTTTTACAAGGGTTAAAGCCTGGTGATAAAGTACTCATCAATAGCTACGATACGTATGGTGACAAACAAGAAATTATTTTGAAATAAGCGATAAAAATTAATATAACAAACAATGGAAACAACACACCAAAAAAGAGATAGCAGAATTTTGATCCTGCTCATCGTCCTCCCTTTTTTACTGGCTGGTTTGCTGAGCTTGCAATCGCCTTCTGGTTTCCTGCACAAGCAATCAATTGTACGGATGCAGCAGGATATTCCCAACTGGCATCCGCTCAACACAGCCATCACACAAATAATGGGTTACGTAGTTAAATAAATTTCAAATAAAAAACGATGATAAAAATTTCAGCACTTGAAAAGTATTACCGCACCGAAGAGGTGGAAACGGTAGCTCTGAACAAACTTTCTTTTGAGATAAAGGAAGGGGAATTTGTAGCCATAATGGGGCCAAGCGGATGCGGGAAATCTACCCTGCTCAACATTATTGGTATGCTGGATGACGCTGATGGCGGCAGTTTTATTTTCAACGGAACCGAAGTTTCGGGTTTTAAGGAAAGACAACGCGCTGAACTGCGCAAACGTAATATTGGATTCGTTTTTCAGAGTTTTAATCTGATAGACGAGCTGACCGTTTTTGAAAATGTAGAACTCCCGCTTATTTATTGTAAGGTAAATGCCGCCGAAAGAAAACAAAGGGTAGAGGAAGTGCTGGATAAAATGCAAATCATGCACAGGCGGAACCATTTCCCTCAACAACTTAGCGGGGGACAGCAGCAAAGGGTGGCCGTTGCAAGAGCTGTGGTAAATAATCCCAGGTTGATATTGGCGGATGAACCTACCGGTAACCTTGATAGCGCTAATGGGAACGAGGTGATGCAATTACTTACCGATCTGAATGAACAGGGTACTACCATTATTATGGTTACCCACAGTGATCATGATGCACGGTATAGCCACCGTATTATTCGTATGCTCGATGGACAATCAGTTACAGAAAATATACTGGTATAATAAAGGGCACACTTTTAAAATACCATTTTTCCCACACACATAACTATTACCAAAATGATCAGAACATACCTTAAATTGGGATTTCGAAACCTTTTGAGAAATAGGAGGCATACCCTCCTGAATATAACAGGATTGGCTATTTCGATGGCGGTTTGTCTTATCATTTTTTTGGTAGTAAATCATGAAACAGGGTATAACAAGTATCTTCAGAACTACGACCGTCTTTACCATATTATTACAAAAGAAAAAAGTGAAAATAAGGAGACTTTTACAAGTGGCGTTAACTTTCCCACTATAAAATATCTAAAGCAGGATTATCCAAATTACCGGTTTGGGGAAATGATGCAGTTTAGAGGCACACAGGTTTCTGTACAGCCCTCTGCCATCCGGCCCTCTTTGCAAAAATTTTATGAGGAAGCTCCGGTTTGCTATATGGATTCTACCATGGCAGCTCTTCTGGAAATAAAATTAATTGCAGGCGACGCTGGGTTATTCCGGAACCAGGACAAATTAGCTATCAGCAGAAGTACGGCGGAAAAGTATTTTGGAAATTACCAATCTGCAGTTGGTAAAACCCTCAACATCAATACACAAACACCTGATATTGAAATAGGGGCGGTATTTGAGGACATTCCTGTCAAATCTGATTTTCCTATGTTTATGATAGGCAGTTTCGAATATTTTAAAAAAATTAATCCCGACGGATGGAATCTGGAAAATTGGAGCAATTTAAGTAGCAATCATCAGCTTTATGCAAGCATTCCCTCAGATAACAGGTTAGAGGGATTTACAACTTATCTGAAAGGGTTTATAAAAAAATACTCACCTCAAAATAAAAATGAAGAAAATGAATTGATGATACGCCCCTTTTCGGCTATTCATTATGATGAAAGGGTAGATGAGAAGGGTGATCATATTACTTCATGGAATAGTATTTATACCTTAATAATTGTTGGAATCCTCATTCTAATGATGGCTTGCATTAATTTTATCAACCTGAGTACAGCTCTTGCTTTTTCAAGGAGTAAGGAAATGGGCGTACGGAAAGTATTGGGAAGCAACAAGTGGCAAATCAGAGGGCAGCTATTTGCAGAAACGACCCTACTCGTTACGGTTTCTATGATATTGGCGATTGCACTTGCCTTATTATCCGTTCCCTTTGTAAAGCATTTAATGGTCGTGCAATCAGATTTATCTTTTTTCACGCCTTATAGTATTCTCTTTATCGTTATTCTAACTATTTTAACCATATTTCTGGCGGGTAGTTATCCTGCCTTTGTACTTAGTAATTTTTCGCCTATTGCCGCCATTAAAAATACCTGGACAGCACCTGGCAGAAGTAGTATCCTTACGAGGAAAGGGTTGGTCGTACTTCAATTTGCCTGTTCTCAAATATTATTTATCGCCACCTTGATTACCATTTTACAAATGCAGTTTATAAAGAAAACTGATCTGGGTTTTGATAAAGAAGCCGTATTAAATTTATTTATCGCCAATGATAGTATCAATACTCCGAAGCTGAAGCCTTTCAAGCAAGCTTTACTGTCGAGGTCAGATGTGCAAACTGTTGGTTTGGGATTTGACCCTCCGAGCAGCCAAAATTCATGGACAACCAATTTTGCCTTTGATATTATGGATGACAAACCTTATGAAGTTGCGGTAAAATTCGGAGAGCCTGATTATTTTGAAACATTCGGATTACAATTTGCAGCAGGTGGCTCCTATCCCCCAACAGATACTATAAACAGTTATGTTATTAATGAAGCGTTTGTAAAAAAAGTAGGATTGCAAAGCCCTGATGATGCCATTGGAAAAATGTTACGTGTAGGAGGGGGGGCTCCTAAACCGGTGATTGGAGTTGTAAAGGATTTCAATCAGGCTTCTCTGCGGGATGTAGTAAGACCTATTGTCTTCATGCCTTTTAGCAGGTATTATAGTATAGCAGCTATTAAATTGAATACTCAGAATATTAAGAAAACAAGGGAAGGCGTCGAAAAAGTATGGGATGCGTATTTTCCGGAGATTGTTTTTCAAAGTAAGTTTTATGATGAAGAAATCGAACAGTATTATCAGCAGGACATCAGGTTGAGCCGTATGTATTGGTTTTGTGCCTTGCTCGCCATGTTGATCAGTTGCCTTGGTTTATTTGGTTTAGTGTCTTTTACCATTGCCCAAAAAACAAAAGAAGTAGGGGTGCGCAAAGTGCTAGGGGCAACCGTCGGACAAATTGTTTACCTCTTTTCCAAAGATTTCTTCTTATTGGTTTGTGTCGCATTCTGCATTGCTGCCCCTGTTTCTTATTATTTCATACAGCAATGGTTGCAAGGATTCGCCTATCGGATTTCCATCAGTCCCCTTGTTTTTCTGAGTGCTATTTTGGTTTCTGTAGTAACTGCATTTCTGGCAGTTGGATTCAAATCATTTCAGGCAGCAAGGGCTAATCCGGTAAAATCACTAAGAATGGAGTAGTTGATATTGATTTATTGAGGTCTTATTTCTGTTGGGAGATAATCCTGTAAAAATTAAATTCATGATCAAAAATTATTTTAAAGTAGCCTTTCGAAATCTCTGGAAAAACAGAGGGTATAGTGCTATTAATATTTTTGGCCTTGCTATTGGTTTGGCAACTTGTTTATTAATTACCCTTTATGTAACGGATGAACTTAGTTATGATCAATACAATGAAAAGGCTGATCGTATTTACCGGGTCAACTACGATATGCGTTTTGGAGGTGCAGACATGCACATTACTCAAACCTCAGACGTGATGGGTGAACTGCTCAAAAAGGATTATCCAGCGGTTGAAGAATATACCCGAATATATAACAGTGGGGGAAGTAAACTGATCAAAAAGGGTAATGAATTTATTAATGAGTCAAGCATCGCCTTTGTTGACTCTACATTCTTTGACGTATTTACACTTCCTGCAATAGAGGGCAATCCCAAAAAGGCCTTATTTGAACCCAATACCATCGTGCTGTCTGAGTCTGCTGCCATGAAATATTTTGGTAATTCAGATGTTATTGGAAAGATATTAGAAGTAAACAACGGCGAAGAAAGTACCTCGTATAAAATTACCGCGGTTATTGAAAATATACCCAAGGAATCTCATATGAATTTTGAATTCTTTATATCTATGAAGAATTTACATTACGATTGGGGACAGGTTACCAGCCATAACTTTCATACTTACCTGTTGTTGAAGCCAGGGACAGACTATAAAGCTTTTGAAAATAATTTTGTACAATATATTGATAAATATGTGCTGCCCTATGCACAGCGGTTTATTAAAATAGGAAGTATGGAGGAGTTCAGTCAGGCAGGTAACAAACTGGAATACTCACTCATTCCCGTTACTGATATACACTTGCACAGTGATTTTAGTTATGAAATCACTCCTTCGGGAAACATACAATATGTTTATATTTTTTCAGCAGTTGCATTATTTATACTGATACTTGCCTGCATCAATTTCATGAATCTGAGTACTGCCCGAAGTGGCAGGCGGGCGAAGGAAGTCGGTATCCGTAAAGTACTTGGAACGGAACGTAAGACCATAGTTACTCAATTCCTCGTAGAATCCATTCTGACAGCCTTCATAGCATTGCTTTCCGCGCTCATCATTGCCTTTTTTGTATTACCTGTTTTTAATGATATAGCTGGAAAATCGCTTATCATCAAAGACCTTTTTAGTATCCGGATTCTTCCTTTTCTTATCGGGTTACCTATTGTTGTAGGGTTATTGGCTGGCATTTATCCTGCCTTGTTTTTATCGAGGTTTAAACCTATCGTTGTTTTAAAAGGAAATGCCAATACTGGGTTTAAAAAGAGTAATCTCAGAAATTTTTTGGTTGTATTTCAGTTTGCCACTTCCATCATGCTGATAATTGGCACCATGGTGGTGTATAGTCAGCTCATTTTTATTCAAAACAAAAAACTAGGGTTTGAAAAGGAACAGGTTATTGTTATTGACGGAGTAAATGCACTGAATAGAAATGCGGAATTTTTTAAAAATGAGGTTTTGAACATGCAGGGTGTCAGTAGTGGCACCTTGTCAGCATTCCTTCCAGTAAGTAATTCGTCTCGCAGTGATAATACCTACTCCTCCGAAGCTGTTATGACTACGAGTACCGCCATTGATATGCAAAGCTGGGTTGTGGACTATGATTATATCAATACCATGGGAATGGAAGTGGTGGACGGGAGGAATTTTTCAAAAGATTTCGGATCTGATTCGAGTGCTATATTGATTACAGAGACCACTGCAAAATTGATTGGTTTTAGTGATCCAATTGGGAAAATAATCTATGCACCAGATGATTACGGTGGAAGTGGTATTGGCCTTTATCCCTTACATATCATAGGAGTAATAAAAGATTTTCATTTTGAATCGATGCGGCAAAAACTGGGTCCTTTGAGCATGCGATTGGGCAACAGCAGCGGAGTGGCGTCATTTAAGATAACGACTACCAATACCAAAACGCTTATATCGCAAATAGAGAAGAAATGGAAAACGCTGGCACCCGGAATGCCATTCAGTTATAGGTTTTTAAGCGATTCTTTCGATCAGATGTACCGCAGTGAGCAAAGGGCGGGAACTGTCGCCATCGTTTTTGCTTCATTGGCAATACTAATTGCATGTCTTGGATTATTTGGATTGGTTACTTATATGGCTGAACAGCGTAAAAAGGAAATAGGAATCAGGAAAGTGCTTGGTGCGTCGGTTAGTAAAGTAGTTGTCATGCTTTCAAAAGATTTCTTAATACTTGTTGCTATTTCCTCAGTTATTGCCTTCCCAATAGCCTGGTGGGCCATGAATAAATGGCTTCAGGATTTTGAGTACAGAATTAATATTAATATATGGGTATTTGTGATTGCCGGACTGGCAGCTTTACTGATAGCCATGCTTACCGTCAGCTATCAGGCCATAAAAGCTGCCATATCTAATCCGGTAAAAAGTTTAAGAACAGAATAAATGGATAGTATTTAAGGTTTGATTACTTTTAAATATTAAATAAATTATAATGTAACCATGATAGAAAATTATTTTAGAATAGCCTGGCGAAATATTAAAAAGAACAAAGTTTATTCTTTTATTAATATCATTGGTTTAACGCTTGGGCTGTGCTCTTGTATGTTAGTAGCCACCGTGGTTATTGATGATCTTTCTTATGACCGGCACTGGAGCCATCAAAACGAATTATTCAGGATAGTTACTGTAAATAAAATGGGTGATAGCTTATACGATAGGTTCACCTCTTCATTTACAGGCCTATCTAATACATTAAGAACCGATTTTCCTGAAATAGAAGCTGTGGGAATGTTGGATAATTACGAAGATCGATTGAAGTTACAGGATACGGATGAACCAAATGGAATCAATGTAACTATTCTTGGTGCCGACACATCCATTTGGAAGCTGCTTGATTTACAAGTGCTGTCAGGAAATCCCCGGAATTTTACTGAAGGCCAAACCAATATTGTACTTACAGAAAGCTTTCAACTAAAGCATTTCAAAAACGAAAATCCCGTTGGCAAAATAATTTACGATGTGCCTAGATTTTCAAACAAACGCAAATCTTACCTGATAACTGGTGTGGTTAAAGATATTCCTTCAAATTCAATTTTTCGTTGTGAGGTGATTGAAATTGCCAACGAAAGAAATTCCGATTTATCAAAAGAGCAATTTGGAACTTTTACCCCCAATAATTTTATTTTAACAAAGGCTGGTGTGGATATTAAAACATTCACTCACAAACTGAATAAATGGTATGCTGGTTATGTTACTGTAGAAAAGCCTTACCAATTCGAGTTTCAGCCATTAAGCCAGGTTTACCTGCATTCAGATTTTTCAGAAAATCAAAAAGTGAAAGGCGATATTCGAAATGTGTACATTTTTTGCGGTGTTGCCTTATTATTACTCATCATTGCCTGCGTTAACTTCGTCAACTTAAGTTCTGCAAGGGCTTTACAGCGTTTACCCGAAGCCGGTATAAGAAAAATATTGGGAGCAAGCCGTAATCAGGTGATCTTTCAATTTTTAGCAGAGGCCATTTTATTTTTCTTTTTTTCTACCATCATTGCCACGGTGATTTATGCACTTTCCCTTCCGTTATTAGAAGACTATTTAGGCAATCAACTCGAGCATACTTTTACGACTCATAAACAACTCTTTGCAGGCGCCTATGCAATTATTTTAATGATTAGCCTGATTACAGGGTTATATCCTGCATGGATTATTTCAGGTTTCAAACCTGCAAACACATTAAAGAAAAAGCTATTTCCGGGAAGTATGGGTGGACATCAGGTTGTGAGAAAAGGCCTTGTGGTAGTGCAGTTTTCCATATCAATATTCGTATTAATAGCATTGTTGGTGGTTAAACAACAGGTTTCGTTTATGAAGAATAAAGATGTGGGCTTCAATAAGAAAAATCTGATTAACATAGGCTTTATATCATGGGGTGAAAAAGGACAAACTTTTAAAAATGAATTACTTGCTCACAACGAAATATTAAGTGCAAGCATTAGTTCCTGGACACCCACAAGTGCCGGTTATATGACAAGGGAGATTGATGACCCAAATCATGCAGGAAATAAAATAGCGATCTGGTATATTAACGGAGATATTGATTTAGCCAAAACATTAGGGTTGCAATTAACGGAAGGGCGATTTTTTAATAATTCATTTGGAATGGATAGAATGAGCCAGGATTCTTTAAATGGGCTTGGTCGTCCGGCATATGAAAATGCTTCAAACCACCAATCTTCTATTATTACAGCCTACACCTCCCGTTTATTAGATGTATATAAACTTAACATTCCAATTAAAGGAGCTTTAACCAATCCTGTAGGCATCGTCAAAGACTTTAATACCGAATCCTTAAAGAAACCTATTCAGCCAACCATTATTACTGCCGAAGATTCACCTGAATATGGAAATATGCTGGTGCGGGTTAAGCCCGGCTATGAGCAACAGGCGACTGCCAGCATTAATAAATTATGGCGACAGTTTTATCCTGACAAGCTTTTGGATTTACAATGGGTGGATGACATGATAGCGCAGCAGTATAAAGCCGAAAGCAGGTTGCAGGAACTTTTTACTTTTTTTAGCGGGCTTTCCATGTTTTTAGCATGCTTAGGATTATTTGCATTGATAATACATGCTGCACAACAACGGATTAAAGAAATTGGTATTAGAAAAGTTTTAGGTGCATCGGTGTTTCAAATCTCCAGCCTTCTTTCTAAAGATTTTTTACAATTAGTGTTCATTGCAATTATTATTGCTTCACCCATGGCATGGTATGCCATGGATCAATGGTTGCAGGATTTTGCATACCGTATTACCATTAGCTGGATAACCTATCTTGTTGCGGCTATTGCGGCACTATCCATTGCATTGCTTACCGTAAGTTTTCAAGCCATAAAAGCTGCCATATCTAATCCGGTAAAAAGTTTAAGAACAGAATAAATATATTTTATGCTTAAAAAATATTTTGTCATCAGTTGGCGCAATCTTAAGAAGAACAAAGGCTATGCAGTTATCTAATATTATAGGATCTGCCATGGTATTTGTTCTCTATTACCTACGTGTTGGAGATTGCTATCATCATTATTTCAGTTGGTTTTCAATCCATTAGGGTTGTAAAAAGTAATTTGGTAAAAAGTTTAAGAAACAAATAGGAATATCTATGTCTGTAGTGGGCAGTCGATTGAAACAAACGATAAAAGGTACTTTATGCTCAGAAATTTTTTTAAAATCACTTTCCGAAATCTTCTGCGTAAAAAAGTTTTTTCATCTATAAATATACTTGGTTTGAGTATAGGAATGGCAAGTGCATTGCTTATTTTATTATGGGTGCAGAATGAATTAAGCTATGACCGTTTTTTTACAAAAACTGACAGGTTGTATAAAATGTATAACAGGGATTATTTTGAAGGGGAATTGCATTCATGGAATTCTACGCCAAAGATTATGGCAACTACTTTGAAAAAAGATTATCCCGAAGTAGAAGCCGTTACTCGTTACAACAACATTACTTTTTTGGCTAGCAATGGTGAAAATCATTTAAATATTCGGGGTGCTTTTGTCGACAGCGGTTTCCTTAAAATGTTTGACTTCCCTCTCTTGCAGGGTAATGCAGCCCATGCATTGAAAGGAAATTTTAATATTGTACTTACAAAAAATCTGGCTATTAAATTATTTGGAAATGAAAACCCTGTTGGTAAATCGGTACTGATTGACAGCGTTGAAAATTTTACAGTGTCGGCTGTACTGAATGATTTACCCAATAATACTTCGTTTGATTTTGAATACCTGTTGCCATGGGCCTTTATGGAAAAATTGGAGTGGGATGATGATAATTGGGGCAATAATAGCGTAAGTACGTTTGTAATGCTGAAACCAAATGCTTCGCAGGCGGCATTTGATAATAAGGTAGAAAATATAACCAGGAGCCACTCAAAAGAAACAACATTGGTATTTACTCAACCACTCAGCAGGTTGCATTTATACTCAAAAGATAATAATGGTAAATTGGTAGGCGGGCAGATTGAAACAGTAAATCTCTTCATCATCATTGCCATTCTGATATTACTTATTGCCTGTATTAATTTCATGAACCTCTCCACGGCGCAAAGCGAAAAACGTGCAAAGGAAGTAGGAATACGAAAAACAGCAGGCGCTAACAGGAATGGTTTAATTTTTCAATTCATTGGCGAAAGTGTTGTCATTTCATGTATTGCTTTTATAATAGGTCTTTTACTTGTGCAGATGAGCCTGCAGAGCTTTAGTCAGTTAACAGGGAAAGATTTATTTGTAAACTATACCAATCCGTTGTTTTGGTTGTTTTCTATTGGATTTGTTTTGTTTACTGGTTTAATTGCAGGATTTTATCCGGCATTTTATCTCTCATCATTTACCCCTGTAAAAGTTTTAAAAGGAACATTCAAAAAAGCAAATGCATTGGTTACCCCACGAAAAGTATTGGTAGTGTTACAATTCTCTTTTGCAATTTTTCTCATTATCTGCACCATTATTGTAAGCCACCAGATACAATATGGGCAAGACCGTGATACTGGCTATGACAGAAACAGCCTGGTTTATACATTTGTGCAGGGTGATGCCGATAAAAATTATTCCCTCATCAGACAGGAGCTTATAAGCAGCGGTGCAGCAGTTTCTGTTTCAAGATCGGTAAACCCCATCACACAGCGCTGGAGCGATAGTTGGGGCTTTTCATGGGATGGCAGCTCAGAGGCGGATAAAAAAATTGATTTTGTAAGAATGGGTTCTGATGCAGATTTTGTAAAAACAATGGGTGTTAAACTTTTGCAGGGCAGAGATATTGATATTTACAATTATCCAACAGATAGTACTGCAGTTCTTTTAAATGAAACTGCAGTAAAAGCTATGCGTGTAAAAGATCCGATTGGGATGGTACTTAAAAATTTTGGTGACATGCAATTTCATGTTATTGGTGTAGTTCAGGATTTTATTTTAGAATCACCTTTTGATAAAAAGGTAAACCCTACATTGATTATTGGGCCATCTGTAGATTTTTTCCAGGTCATTCATTTTAAATTGAATCCTGCAGGCAGTGTTACAGGAAACATAGCCAAAGTTGAGGAGATATTTAAAAAGTATAATCCGCAATTCCCTTTTGAATATGTTTTTGCTGATGAATCTTATGCGAATAAGTTTAAATTACAACAAACCACAGGAAAGTTATCTGCATTATTTGCGGGTCTCTCTATTTTTATTTCCTGTCTTGGCCTGTTCGGTCTTGCCATGTATATGGCAGAAACCCGTATAAAAGAAATAGGTGTGCGCAAAGTATTGGGTGCAAGTGTTGCCGGCATTGCTTCTTTGCTATCAAAAGATTTTTTGAAGCTGGTTTTGATTGCTTTTGTTATCGCCTCGCCTATTGGCTGGTTTGCCATGAACAAATGGTTGCAGGGTTACACCTATCGTATTAATATAGAATGGTGGGTATTTGTTGCAACAGGATTGGGATCGCTACTCATTGCTTTGGCAACTGTAAGTTACCATGCAATAAAAGCTGCCATTGGTAATCCGGTAAAAAGTTTAAGAACAGAATAATTATATTTTTTATGCTTCGAAATTATATAAAAATAGCCATCAGAAATCTGTGGAGGAATCGTCTCTTTACCGGAATCAATATCGCAGGGCTTTCTTTGGGTATAACAGTCTTTATTTTCATTATGCAATTTATGGCCTCTGAATGGGGTGCCAACAGGTTTAATGAAAATTACAGCAATTTATATCGGGTGAATACTTTGGAAAAGAATGGGCGGGCAGACAATATTCTTCCCCCGGGATTCGCCCCTATTATTAAAAAGGAGATACCCGCTGCTATACAAGTTGTTCGTGTAGCAGATGGTGTAGGAGCAGGCGTTCTTACCTATTCTGATACAAAAAGTCAGGAAGAAAAAGCCTTTCGGGAAAATAGTATTTATTATGTTGAAGGTAGTTTTTTGGAAACTTTCTCTTTTCCTGTTTTGTCCGGATCTCCCAATTTACGAAACCCCCAAACACTTGCTATATCAAAGGGCATTGCCAATAAATTATTTGGCAACGAGGATGCTATTGGTAAGGTGGTTACGGTAAGCAATCAGTTTGGTAATACTCCTTACACGGTGCAAGCTGTTTATAGCATTCCTTCCAATTCAGATATTAAGGCCGAGGTTTTCCTATCCATGAACACCCTTGAAAATGTCGCCAATAGAGGGGGCAATGATTGGGCAGATCCCAATGGATTGGAAAACGGTTTTGTTACCATTTACCTGCAACTCAATAAGGGAGCTGATCCGGTATTGGTGGCTGATAATATTACGAAAATGGTGAAGGCCGCTACTGGTGCCGAACCTGAAGATCAAACGATAGGTGTATTGCAACCATTCAGTGCCTTGCACCTTCCACCATCCTTTAATTATCCCTTTCAAACGTATGGCAGTTTGCCATTGGTCATTCTGTTTTTTGGCATAGCTATTTTAATCCTTTCTATTGCCTGGGTCAACTATATTAATTTATCCACCGCACAAGCTTTTAACCGGTCGAGGGAGGTGGGTGTTCGTAAAGTATTGGGAGCAAGCCGTTCGCAACTTGTTTTTCAGTACCTCACCGAAACTTTGCTACTGACTCTTGTGGCGGTCTGTATCGCTTTTCTGGCTGTCAACATTTTTCAAAATTCACTAAATGAATTTACCGGCAAGCCATTATCCATGGCAGTCTTAAATTATCCTTGGTTTTGGCTGGCACTCATCCTTTCTTTTTTGCTTGGGTCGGTTTTGTCAGGCGTTTATGTTGGGCTTACCCTAACCTCCTTTACGCCAGTAACTGCTATTCGGGGTAACCTGACATTAAAAACGGGTGGTTTTTCCTTGCGGAAAGGATTGGTTGTATTTCAGTTTACCATATCCATCATATTTATGATTGCAACGGTGATCTTGTACAATCAATTACAATTTATGCAACAGGAAAAGCTTGGTATGAACCTCGATCAACTAGTGGTGATAGAAGGACCAACAGTATCAAGCGAAAGACAGGCAGAGAAAAATAGTTTATTCAAAAATGCTTTGGGTCAGTTGCCTTTTGTAAAAAAATATGCAGCGAGCAATAATGTTCCCGGGGTAGGATATAATTTTTCCACTATTGGCATTACAAGTCTGAATCCTCAAAAGGATGATGATAAAAAACCCTATTCTATGTTTATATGCGATCATCAGTTTTTTAATACTTATGATATTTCCTTTGCACAAGGCAATACCTTTTCTAAGGAGGATGCTGAACGGACCTGGAATAATGTGAAAAAGTTGATCATTAATGAAAGCGCGGCAAGGTCTTTGGGGTTTGATTTGAAACAAAATATTATAGGAGAAAAAATTAGTTGGGGGGAGAACTATGAAATCATTGGGGTGGTGAAAGATTATCATCATCTTTCTTTGCGGGAGGTAATTAAACCCACTATTTTCCTTGGTTCTGTCTCCTTTGGTTATTTTACCATTCAAACAGGGATAGAAAATATGCCTGCCAAAATGGAGGCGTTAAAGAAACTATATACTGAATCTTTCCCCGGAAATCCATTCAATTATTTTTTTGCGGATGAACTGTATAATCAACAATATTTTATAGAGCAAAAACTAGGATCTGCCTTTATTGCAGCCGCTTTTATTGCCATTTTTATTGCCTGTATGGGGCTGTTTGGGTTAGCTACTTTTTCTGCAAAACAGCGAATCAAAGAAATCGGTATCAGGAAAGTACTGGGTGCAAGTGTAGCGAGTGTTACGCTGTTGCTGTCAAAAGATTTTATCAAACTTGTTTTAATTTCCATTGTGGTGGCCATTCCAGTAGCGTGGTGGGCAATGGATAAATGGTTAATGGATTATGCCTATCGGTCTCCTTTGAGTATCTGGATATTTGTGGGTGCGGGTTTTGCAGCAATTTTTATTGCAGTAGCTACCATCAGTTTCCAGGCTATTAAAACGGCTATTGCGAACCCGGTTAAAAGTTTAAGAACTGAATA
>JBBQXO010000088.1:0-19599 GCA_038209595.1 Chitinophagales bacterium | reverse complement strand
TTGAAGATAGTTTCCCTGAACCACAAGAGATAGTTATTAACGGCGTTGTCGAAGAACTGAAATATAGTAAATTAAGAGTTGGCATAGCAACAAAACAAGGTTTGGTGAATGCTGTTTTAAGTGAAGAACTTGAACCAATGGATATTTCAAAATTTTGGGGGCAAGAATTAACTATTGCAGGGCGTATGCATTTTTTGCCAAGTGGTAAGCCCTCATTCATTTATATTGAAAGAGCATTTAAACCCGATGAATTTGATAGTTATTTCTCAAAGCCTGTGAATAAATTAAATATCGAACAACAAATCCAAAAAAAGATAAAGCATCAAAAGCATACTAACCTTTTGGGTGACCTGGTAGGGCAATGGCCAGGTGACGAATCAATTGAGGACATATTAAAAGACCTGGATTAGTATGAGAAGATATTTATTAGACACAGGCATAATTGTTCACTATGTTAGACAAAGCCCCCTTTATCTAAAGATAGAATCAAATGAAAAAATAACTGAGCAAGACTGCATCCCATTCATTTCTGTGGTGACAATGGGAGAAATATTATCTTTTGGAACACAACGAAATTGGGGACAAGCAAAGTTTCAATCTTTAAGGAATTTGTTTAGCAAACTAGTAGTGTTAGATATTAATTCTAACGATAATAAATTACTAGAAACATACGCTGAAATTGACTCATATTCCAAAAACAAATTACCTGCAGACAAATTAGGCCGCTCAATTTCAATGGGGAAAAATGACCTCTGGATTGCTGCGACATCAAAAGTTGCTAATGCGATACTGCTAACAATTGACGGTGATTTTGACCATCTTAACGGTAAATACCTGACTGTAAAAAAGTATTAATTGTCTGACCAAAGAAAGCTATGACGCTAACATTTAGTCGTATAGCCAACAAGCCCCAAAAAATTAAAACGGACAAAAATAAAACGCAAAAGCCTCGAATCATTCGGGTCGGGGCTTTTGGCTATACGCTGTTCTGCGACACAGGGCCTTTAGGTAGTTTTGTAGAATTTATAGGGTGTCCTCAGCTTGATTTCAACAGGTTTTGTGCAACCCAACTGTACCGTATCGGTTGGTAATACCATTTGTACACAAGTGCCTTACCCAAATTGAAGGGGATTGCTTGTGGTTTCGTAAATGGTTGTTGTATCATAGTTCTGTAGCATTACCTGCTTTTAGTTATTGGCGGCGATGCTTTGTTTTTTGTACGTTTTCTGTTTAAATCTTTTATGTTTCCAGTGCTCCATTATGGTTTCGGTAACTCGCTATTCTTTCCATTTTGCATGATTTACAGGTTGGACAAAGACTGTAATCTTCACCCGTACGCTGCAACATTTGCAAACTAAAAGGAATGATAACTTTAGGCTTCTCTTCATACCCTCAGGCATTGCTTTGCTACATATACGCTGGAAAATGAGGTAAGCCTGAGGGTAGTACAACAACTAATTTATGCGCATATCACCCACAAAACGCTGGATGAATGTAGAAGTCCTTTGGATGAATTGGATGAATACCTATATTTGAGCTAAAATATATACGCAATAGAAGAAACACAGAAAAAGTACTTTGGGTTGCGCAAATCGTACCAAAATGGAAGGTTTTGCGCAACCCGGAGGGTATTATTTTTGGTTTGGGTTGCATATGTAAGAAGTTACCTGCAAGCGGCAAGACCGTTTACTCATTAATAACTGTTTGACATTCAAAATCGTTTTTTCAAAATCTTTTAATTCTACTCCTAACCTGAAAATCAACTTTAATTCTGCTCAACTTCCAATACATTAAACAATGTTGCAATTTCTTTTGTGACTTTTTTTTATTATCCAACAATGTTATTATTTTTCTATTACTATAAAGTGTAACATTGTTAACAACAGTTTCATATAAATTGCGTTATCTTACTTGTTATTAAGACTTATTATGATTAAAAACACACTTTTAAAAGACCGTAGTTCTTTAAATGTAAATGTACAAGTTGCTCTTTTTCAAGAAGATGGTATTTGGGTAGCCTATTGCCCCGCTCTCGAAGTATCATCTTATGGTGATGACAAAAACGAAGCAAAAGAGGCTTTTGAAGAAGCTATGCAAATATTTCTGTCAGAAACAGATAGAAAAGGAACCCTTGAACGCTACTTACTAAAATTGGGTTGGCAACTTCAACAAAAGCCTAAACCCATGTATAATCAACCACACCTTTCATTGCTAGAAAACAGGCGACTTTTTAAAAAAAGCCCACAAATTTATAGCGAAAGGGTTGCTATCCCAATAGCTTAATTTTTTATGGGATTTAAGCCAATGCAAACAGCAAAATAGAAAAAGTGGTTAAAGTCTTTGGGACTAAAATACAAAAGAACTGAAGGAAGCCATGAAGTATGGGATTACCCTGACGATTCTTTACTTAGACCAGTTGTTTTCAGGGGTGCAAAAAAAGAAATCCCAGGTTGCCATGTACATACTAATTTGCAAACACTTGGCATTGACTACAAAACATTTCAAAAACAATTTCAGAAATTTTAGGTCATTGCAATATTATTTTCAAAGAACATCCAAAACCCTTCGACACAATTAAATCCATTCCATTCGAGAAATCCGCCTGCAGGCAACAAAGGTATTGCTGCAATGCCGGGCGGACGGAACCGTTATCGTATTTTTGTTCTTCTATCATCTCTTTCCTATTAAGCTATTAAACATTTGTAATTCAATTTTCCGGCACGTGCCAGCAATACCCAAACCGTTAGGTGCCATTATAAAACGACAGTAATATCAAACAGACAATGAAGAAAACGACATTAAATCTTTTAGCAACCTTCCTGACCTTTTTGACATTTGGACAGGTAACGGAAAACTCAAAAATGATTGAACTTGCTAAGACATACAAAGACTTTATGTTCCGTAACGAGCCGACATTATAGCCAGCTATTTTTTCCGGCTTTCGTTTTTGAAACCCGCTACTGATATTTATTTTTCTAATTCCGGACTTGTCAAAGTACTTATCAAATTTTTCTTTTAATTTTACCGAGAATTTGCAGCTTGTAGACATTGAAAAATGTGTTTAGAACTACAGGTTGCATTTTCATTATAACCCATTGGTAATCAATTTATTCTACCAATGTTAATAACCGGTTAACTTGACGCCAATGCGCAAAAGGCGGGAGTAACCAAACAAAAAAAACAACGAACAAAGAATAACTCCCACCATCACTGATGTCGGCTTTCTTTGTATTTCTCATTAATGATGGCGCTCATCGTTTTGCCATGCACCTTACTTTCTACCCAACTAATGATGTCTAAGTAGGCGAAGGCACGGGTTTCAAACCGGTTCTTTTCGAGGTGTTTGATATTGAGCAGAAGTTTTTCGAACTCAGGTTTCAGTTGGCGGGGCGATACCCTGAGCGAGGTTCTCAAAAATCGGAACATGGCTTCTTCTACTTTTGTAAGGTTTTTCATTTTAGCCATAAAACGGTAAACCGATTTGCTGAGGTAGTCGGTCAGTTCATAGTTGCCCATTTCGTAATGTGCCATCAGATGCACTAACCGGGCGTATGCTTGCAGGTCGTAGCGCAGGTCCACTGGTTCATTAATCAGGCTTTGTAAATAGTCAATGGAAGAACTGTAATCACCGCTGCCAAAATAAAGCATCGCAATTTTGTAATTGAATACCATCACCCGGTGCTGATCCACATGCAATGCTAGTGTTTGTAGGTTTTCTTTCAGATCGGGAATTATTGCCAAACCTTCTGTAAAGGTGCCGGTCATCAGGTGCCAGTTGATGCGGGCACTCATTATATATATGTACGTATGCGATCGGAAATTTTCATATTGCTGACAAATGGGCGTTTCGTAAAAAGTTTCAAACGCTCCCATAGTGGTTTTAAATCCTTTGTAATTGCGAAGGTCAAAATGTGCATTCAACAGGTTGTGTACCCCTTTGATGTAGTGGCCCGTTTCTACCCGTATTCTTATGGGGTCGTTATTAAACAGGTTCACCCATTTCTGACTGTAGCGATAGTACATTAAAAAATCCTGCCGGATAAAGGCAAACCAGGTGTAGCTTTGGTACAGGTACAACAATTCATAAAAACCGGTGGCCTTTTTAGCCCGGGGTGGCATGTTTACCTCAAAAAGTTCGATAACCTGTTTTTCTTCGGTGCGGTTGCGGGCATGTCCGTGCTCAATATAAAAGCTATAGAGTTTTACCGCAAGGTTACTCAACAAAAACACCCGGTAAATATTACCACTCACTTCAATGGCTTCTTCCGAAAGTTTTTCGGCTCTTTCGCGCATGCTACGGGTAATGTAAAGGGTTTCAATTTTCTTTTCCAGCGATATGACCTGACTTAGGAAATTGTATTTGCCATAAGTAAAACCCATTTCCTTGGCTTTTTCCAAAAAACGAAGGCTTTGTTGAAACAGTCCCTTATTGTATAGCAGTCGGGCATAATCGAGTTGCTCATTCAATTGCAGCTCGATGCTATCGGTACTCTTCAAATCGCGCAGACTTGCCAGTAATTCTTTGTATAAATGGGTCTTCAGGTTTGCTAGTTGAGGCTTTTCGGTATCCTTTAGCTTTTTCAGCAAAACCTTCTCGTCATACTCCGTCATTTTGTCCAAAGCATCAAAAAGCCTGACCACTTTCAGGTCGTCTCTTGCTGAATTCCTTTTGATATAAAGCTTGAAATTGCGCTTTTCTGCCTTCTCAAGGGAATGTATTAGTTGAAATAATATATCAATATTTTTGTTGGCCATCACATGTTTTTTGGGGGTAATCAGTTGAAAAACAACACTTTTCGCTCTAAGATAGGCCTTTAGCCATCATTAAATCAAGAATAATTTGTTTTTTTAAGTAACCTGTCTCCCTATACTTTTGTATTGTTCTGGTAGATAAAGAGTCACCCATCAAAAATACGGGAAACCAGAACGAACCGGGAAAAGCTTTTTTATATAAGATTCTCCCAACTAAATAAGATCGTTCTAAGATTTTCATATGGCAAGCAATCGTTAAGTTCCGCTGTTTCTACAGTGGAACTTCTTTTTTTGGAGTAATTCCTGCGCTTTGTTTTTGATTGACTGTTATCTTGCTCAAGCAGATTATAGATTTGTGTTTTCATGATTTTTTCATCTTTATTTCACCCCATGGTGTACGAAATAATTGTATTTATTACTACTAGTCACGCCATAGCGTAATGTAATCCCCAATGCTCATAAGTACCATCTGTCTTTTCTTTTGGTAAACTGCCCTTAGTAATGGTAGGGAGGGACTCATGCCAGCCAGCCTACTTCTTAACAGATAGGGGGAATCAATTTAATTTATAATGCTGCCTTGGGTAAAAAGTAACCCCGCAAAAGCAGTTTAAGGATATAGTTAATGAGTAAATAATATAGGGGCAGCGGGCAAGAAAATGCTTTCTAAACAGTTAAAACCACTTAATAAATGTCAAATAGACATTTTTTCAGGATATATTTATATGTTGAACATCATCAACCTATTATCGGGGAACCCTTTGTAGATATGGGTTTTAAACATAAATTGGCTATTTTACCATCATAAAATGACCTGAAATAGGGTTATGGTAAAATCAAATGCCGACTTACATTTGCTTCAGCAACGGTAAATAAGTCGGCATTTGGTTATTAAGCAATCATAAAGCAAGCAACCGTTCAATGGCAAGAATGGCATGCAATCTAAAAAATGGTAAGCAAGCGTTCGAACCTTAAAAAGATAAGTATTCGAAGATTTTCATATGGCAAGCAATCGTTAAGTTCCGCTGTTTCTACAGGGGAACTTCTTTTTGTAGAGACAGGATGCAAACCTAAGCGAATTCCCTTCATATCCCAAGGTTTTGTTGTTTTTTTTTTGAAAAATATTTTTTATGCAATCGTTTGCGGAATTGCATGGGTTTACAGAGAATATACCGTAAAAAACCGCAATAAATCCTGCATATAACGGATTTTGTTTAATCCTTTCAATTATAACTGCATGAATTTTCCACCAATTACCACAAAATAACTGCTTTTCCCATTTTTCATTCGTTTCGAATTTTTCAGCGAGCCTCCGTCAATCCCTTCCTTGCTACCATCAATAGTATAGCTTTTTACTGCTATCCCCCCTTGATTCCAGGTAAGTGTTTTTTTGGTCTCCCTTATTTCGGGGAGCTGCTTACCGGGCATCAGAAACCAAGCCTTGCCAGAACCATAAACGGTCAACTTTCCTTTGCCATCTAAGCAAACTGCTGTTTTTTCATCTATCCCCAGCCCCATAGGAGCCTTACCGGTACCGGCATATATTTGGGAAAGCATAGCTAAATGCCTTCCTTGTCGGTTGCGGGCATCATAATGCGAATCGGTCAGCAGGTTTCGCAATAAAGGGATGTTTAAAAAATCCTGTCCAATGGAAAGTTTTGGGTCGAAGGGATCCTGCAAGGCTTCTTCACTGCTGATAGATCCTTTTTCGGCATCAAAATAGTACCCGCCCAGTATGGCCAACCCGGCACTTGTTCCTCCAATGGGGATTTTTTTGTGCAGGATGAGTTCGTTAAGTGCTTTATTGAGTGCGGTGCCTTTCCAGTAATTTACATAATTCCATTGGTTACCCCCGGCTATAAAAACCGCTTCTGCATTTCTTACGATCTGCACTAGCGTGTCATTTTCTGCGAGTGCTTTGGAATCAATAAAAAGCGTTTCCACACTATTTACTTTACCTAGCTTGTACAAATAATCATTGTACCCGGTTCCGCCACTAGATCGCAATATCACCACATCTCCACCGCCGCTTCTTTTCAGCAACCATTGCATCGCTGCATCCACATCTGTACCTCCCCCGGCGAGCACATACCCTGCTTGGGTAGCAGTAGTGACATCAGCGGTGTCGCCAGTAATGCCCAAACTACCAGGGCGACCATTATATCCTTGCTGTGCAGTCAACATCAGGTTTATGACCATAAAAAGACAGCAGAGCCCGCCTGATTTCTTCATCTGAAGCAGGATTGATTTGGTAAGTATCATCATGAAATTGAATTTAACCATAAGAACACTTTTATCTCAAAAATATATCAATAATCCAGCGCAATTTACCCCGTTTTTTAATATACTTTTGCCTTGTTGATACAGCGGTTTTTCTTTATGGAGTACGAGAATGATTGTGAGCCTTCCATTAAAGAGGTGTTGCCCTGTTTTTCAGGTTATTCTTTTCTCATCTTACTTAAATGGTGCCATCAATCTTCCGCATCAAGTATAGCTCTTTCTGTTTTTTGTAAAATTATTAGTCCAGATTTTCGCTAAAAGTTTTTGTTTTGTTTAAAAGTATGCTGTTCAGGTATGCACCTGCTGTTGGAAAATGGTAGCTACAGGCTTTGGAAGTGTCCTCTAAACTACTTGGGTAGTAATCTGAAAAGTTTGGTGCTCAGTAGCAAATAAGGAAGAAAAGTAAATAGTTGTCTTTTTTTCAAATATCCAAGCCCAATACTGCTCTCTTTTTAGTGAATTTAAAAAATTATATATGAAAAATCCAATGTCTTTTTTATGGAAAAAATGGTGCGGCCATTATTATTATACTGAAATGGTGCAGCTATCCACACTTATTATGGCCGGTGGGATTGTATATGGATTATACCATTTCGGGGCGGAGTTGCTGGAATGGTTTGCAGTAAACAATGGCATTTTGTGGTCGCTTGCGCTCGTAACGGGTATTGTATTGGCGCAGGTTGTCCGCTTGTATTTCCGGTTGTTGGTATTAAAATACAATCCGGATGAAAGACCGGGAGCAACTGCCGGCGGTAAAAAGCAAACTTCGGGGGTAATGATTTCGGCATTGTTGATACTACTGTTTGGTTTTATGGCTTGTCAAAACCCGGTGCAGCAGCAGGATGCGGCTAAAGATACATCTGCTGATGAACATGCGGCGCATGGCGCAAGCCGCACATCTATGCAGGCATTTGGCTATGCCGATAGTGTAAACGATGGGCTGATTGTAACAGATACGCTGAAAGGAAGCCCAAGACGCGCTGCCATGGCTACTATAGCTGGAAATCATGTGCATATAGATTATGGCAGTCCCGGAGTAAAAGGCCGAATGATTTGGGGTGGCTTGGTGGCTTATGATCAGGTATGGGCAGCGGGTTCACATAAGGCCACAAATATTGGGTTCAATAAGGCTTTACAGATAAACGGGAAGTTGGTGGAACCCGGTTCTTATGGTTTTTTTGTTATCCCCGGGCAGCAGGAATGGACACTGATTATAAACAAAAGATATGAGCAACACCTTGCTGACGAATACAATCAGGATGAAGACATAATCCGGGTAAAAGTGGTACCCACGGCGGTTGAATTGACGCAGCGTCTTACTTACCGCGTTATCAGTACCGGTGCGGATAGTGGTAATATCGAATTCCTTTGGGAGAAGAAAAAAGTAGTTTTGCCTTTTAAGGTGAAGGCTTAATAATAAACAATTTTACAAGGGAGTAAGATATTTAGCTTAAACCAATATGTGCTCAAATCAAATATTTATTTTTATGGTAAGCGTACCTTAAAAGAGGTATCTTTCCTATTTAAGATAAGAAGATCACTACATAGATATTAATTTTAATGGAATGAAACGAAGTTTGGCCTTTCCACAATCCAAAGTACAATGGCAGCGCACAAAAAAATATACTTATGAAACATAATTTTATCTTGTTGCTACTCTTTATATTTTACGCTTGTCAGCCTTCACCTCAATCTGATACAATCGTGAAATACGAAACTACCGGCAGTATTATTGGATACGATTCGGCACTTAGCGCCCTTATAGATACTGGTGCCAAACCAGAAATAATTGCCACAGGCTACAAATGGAGTGAAGGGCCGCTGTGGGTGGAAGCGCACAACATGTTATTGTTTTCTGATGTGCCGGCCAATACTGTGTACAAGTGGACCGAAGCAGCAGGTGCTGAAGTCTATTTATCGCCGTCTGGCTATACTGATTCAGCAAAACGTGGCGGAGAAACGGGTTCTAACGGATTAATACTCGACGCAACAGGAAAGCTTGTACTTTGCCAGCATGGCAACAGGCAAATGGCAGCTATGGATGCACCATTAGATAAACCGGAAGCAAACTTTACTGCACTTGCCAAAACATTCAATGGCAAAAGGTTCAACAGTCCTAATGATGCAGTTTATAATATTGCAGGTGAACTATTTTTTACTGATCCCCCTTATGGCTTAACAACGCAAAATGATAATGATCCTGATAAAGAATTTTCCTTTAATGGCGTATTTAAATTGAAAACCAATGGGGAAGTCCTGCTATTGGAAGACTCCATTACAAGACCCAATGGGCTGGCATTTTTGCCTGGCGAAAAACAAATTCTTATTGCATCTTCTGATCCGCAAAAGCCTTATTGGTACCGATATACATTGTCGGCATCAGGTGATTCATTAATTGACCGCTGTATTTTTTATAATGCATTACCACACATGAAGGAGGGCGTAACCGGGCTACCAGATGGACTTAAAATAGATAAACAGGGTAATGTATTTGCAAGTGGCCCAGGTGGAGTTTATATTTTTAATACAGCCGCTAAACTAATGGGTCTTGTTCAGCTAAGGGAACCTGCCTCTAATGTTGCTTTATCCCCCGATGAAAAAACATTGTACATTACCAACAACATGCAGGTACTCAGGTTACGGATGCGCAAATAAGCATCTTAATTTCGCCGTCTATTTTTATTTAAATGGCTATTATGAGATGCCAGATATTGCAATGGTTTAATTCTACAGGGTTAAAGATCCGTTCTGCACCCTGAAAAACCCGGTTTGGGTACCGCTTAGATTACTCCAGTTTAGAATATTACCCACCGCGGTACCAGCTTTGCTACCCTGAATGCTGTAGAATTTTACGCCCTTTCCATTTCGGTTCCAGGTAAGGGGTTCTCCTGCTTTTATAGTCTCAGGTGTGGTATTATTGGCATCTAGCATCCACGCTTTTCCAGTGCCAAAAACTTTTATATCGCCTTTATCGTCAATAGCCATAGCGGTTTTTTCTTCTATACCAATGCCTTTGGCAGGGGCGTTATGGTCAGCAACAAGGCGTGCCAAAAAAACAGAATGCCTGCCACGTCGGTCGGGGTTATCGTAATGCGAATCGGTAATGGTATTGTTAAGAAAGGGATGCGTTAAAAAACTGGTATTTACACTTACTTTTTGTAGAAACGGATTGGCAAGGGCTTCAGCACTTGTAATGGTTCCGTATTGCGCATCAAAAAAGTATTGACCCAATATAGCGGCCCCGGCACTTGTACCACCTACCGGGGCTTTTTTATCGGTAAGCAGGTAATTAATCGCTGCCTGTAATTTGGTTCCTTTCCAAAATTGCGTGTAATTCCATTGGTCACCACCTGCAATAAACAAAGCCTCTGCGTTACGTACTATGCGAGCTACCTGTTCATTTTCGGCAAGCTCTTTGTTATTTATCAGCAGGGTTTCCACCGAATTCACAGCTTGCATTTCGTACATATAGTTATTGTACCCTGTGCTGCCGCTTGCCCTGATTACCACAATATCGCCACCTCCACTGCGCTGCAGCAGCCATTTTATCCCTTCATCCACATCGGTACTTCCGCCCATTATCAGCAGGCCACCTTGCACGGTACGCACCACATCGGCGGTATCGCCCACTATACCCAAGCTACCTGTGCGGGAAACAACTACCGGTGGGGTAATAGGGTCGGGGGCAGGCGTACTATCTTTTTTACTGCAGGCGGCAAAAAATAAACTTAATAGCAGGAATAACTTTGGATACATAATCAAAGGTTTTACTAAAAGCAGGTTTTAGATTTTGTTTATTTTTCAAGGCAATAAAAATAAGGGAATTTAGATAAAAAACGCACATTTAAAGTCCTGTTATTAAAAGGGTATATTTTTGGACTTTGCATGAATAGAGTTTACCGTAATCTTTTAACAAGTATCTTCCTGTACAATATAGTTGGCCATTTTATATGATATTTCATATAAAATGGCCACTTATAAAAAAAATATATTTAGCCATTTTGAATCTAAAAGTGTATAAAATGGTCAGATATATGAAATCATATCTTGCCATTTTTAGTAAAATTTGCTAAATCACTTTAATGATATGCTATGGTTGGTCGGAAACAGGAAATGACCATATTACAGGAGGCTAAAAATTGAAAAGGGCTGAATTAATAGCTATATATGGAAGGCGTCGCGTAGGAAAAATCTATAGGATAAGGCGGATCCTGGAAAAGCAAATTATAAAACATGTATGGTAAGACCCATTTTGCCAACTAGAATTTAATATTTTATGAATCTTTATAAAATGTTTGATTTATAGAAAAGAGGTACAAGGGAAATGTAATGGAGTGGAGTAAAAATATTTGATGCATATATAGCAATTGAACCGAAATATCGAGGGAGTTCAGAATTGGGCGACGTTGAAAATTATGAATTAATCAAACCTATAATCAGGATTAGCTTTGTTGGGGATTTTCTAAATGGAATTTAAGCCATACCAAAGACTGCATAAACAGTTAAAAACTCTCCCCGATAGTGGATATGATGGATATATCCAATGAGGAAAAGCAGAACCAATCACCATGCAAATTTTAGCGGACTTAGATCTGTTTTACTGTCTAAAATCATATAGAAACTTAATCCGAAAAGCATTGAAAAAATTGAACAGAATTTCCTCCAAACAAGTTTTGAATAATTATTTTAGAAACTAAATCAATTGGAAATTAAATATTAAATCCAGCATATTTAGGAAGTATCAAGTTTGTCAAATAACCTTCAAATTTGAATGTCATTATAATGCCAAATAATGCAAAGCCTATTAATGCATCTATTTCTTTAATTCTTTTCATTATCTGGTTAATTTATTTTCTGCGATTTTATTTCAATTGTATATAACGGCAGACTGCGAAAAAAAATCCCTACCCATTTATCCCCATTTATCCCCATTACAGCCAATTGCTGAGGATGAAATTAGCAGAATGCTACCGATTTTGGAGATATTTTTACTCCATAAAAATTATTTCCGCAATATCATAGGAAATGGTCCCACCTATCAAAATTTACTAAATTGCATATTAACTTTCTGTCAAATCCGTTATTGTCCTTTATAAACGTAGGTCTGTATTTACAAGTTTCCTTTATCCAATCCTAAGGTGTCTAGATTGTTCATATAATTGTCAGAAACTGGAATTAATTTGTCCCCAATCATGAGATATTTTTTGCTGATTTTATTTATCTTGCTTTTATTTACAATATAGGCACGGTGGGTTTGTGCAAATAAAGATGGAGAAAGTTCTACCATAATTTTTTTTATAGTAGAACGGGTTTTATATATTTTATCATTTGTATAAAATAAGAGATAATTTCCGTCAGATTCTATAAAATTTATTTCATCAACTGGAAGAACTACTTTAAAATTTTCGTCTTTCACCGTAATTTTTGGTACATGTTTCATAGCTGACTGTCGAATTGCAAGTTCAACCGAAGTCACAAGGTCCAAATTTTTGAATGGTTTTGTAAGATATGAGTATGGTGACGTGGTAACTGCTTTGTCAATAATTTCCGAGTTTTCATAAGCGGTAAGATAAATAAAAGGAACTGAATATTTATCTCTGATATGCTGGCCGAGTGATATGCCGTCCTGCTCGTTTTCGCCGAGATTAATGTCGAGAATGATAAGGGTAATCGATTCCTTTTTCAGAATTTCCAGTGCTTCTTTTGAATTTTTAGCTTCAAATATTGAATATCCATTTTCTTTAAGGATTTTTTTGGTAACCCGTCTGTTGAGAAAATCGTCTTCAACTAATAGAATTGTTTTTTCATGCATAATTATGGGATTTGCAAATCGTTACTGACTAATTATCATCTTGTGATACAATTACTTACTAAATATATTAATTGGCAAAATATTTCTTTTTTTATATTATCTGTTTTTCGACCGGCATAACGAAAATTTGATTTTACTTTTGATTGTTTATTATCAAAAAAACTTAACGGTCAGCTCGAAACCATTTTTGTTGCTTGTTTCAACGATTCCGTCTAATTGATCAATCAGTCCCATTATAATTTCATGGCCTATTCCCTTTTCGTTTACACGATTAAAATCAAAACCTGCTCCATTGTCGGAGTAATAGAATTTGGTTTGTCCTGAGATTTCATCTTTTGTAATTTCAATATAAATGATTCCGATACTTATATTTTTAAAAGCATGTTTCATGCTGTTACTTACAAGCTCAGTTATGATTAATCCTACCGGTAATGCCTTTTCTATGGAAATTTTATCGACTTCACATTTTATATTTAAGGTGATTTTCCTTTTGTGATTATCATAGGAATCCTTGACTAATTCCGCAAGTTCCCAAATGTATTTTTTAAAATCTACCTCATCTGCATTATCCGAAATGTTCAGCTTTTTATGAAGCAAAGCCATTGAATGAATCCGGTTTTGATTACCCCTAAGCACTTCTTCTATATTATTGAAATCAACCGACTCTTTCTGAATTTCCAGAATACTGATTACATGCTGCAGATTATTTTTTACACGGTGCTGCAGTTCTGATAGCAATACTTTTTTATGTTCTAATACTTTAGTAAGTTCACTCAATTGTACACCAATTATTTGGTTTTGATTATTGATGTTTCGATTGTTTCGATATAATAATACTGCTCCCAAACTAATCACTGCAAGCAGAATACTTATGAATAGAATTTGTTGCTCTCTGTTTTTAATTACGGCTTCTTTTTTTTCATTCTGATACTGTTCGCTAATCTGTTTTATCCTCACAACCTCCAGTTTATTTTCCGCGTTTACATATCCGTCATGGTATTTGCGAAAATAAATAAAAGCCGAATCTACCCTTCCAATTTTCTCAAAGAGTTGGCTTCTTCTTTCATAAATTATAGGATTTACAGTGGCATTCATTCTTTTTAGGATTGCCAGGGCGGAGTCACTATATCTAAATGCTTCCTCTGTTTGGTTGTTGCTTAATAAAGTGGAAGCTGCCCCTGTAAATTGAACGGCAGCAGTAGAATAATCTTCTATTTCTATAAACTTTTCTGCAGCTAATAATTTATACTTTACAGCCTCTCTGTAATTATTTTTTGATAAAAGGCTTCCTAGCAGTAAATAAGCATCTCTTATCTCTCGCTTGTTTTGATATCTGAGCGCATAATCCAATCCATGAAATGCGAAATACTGCGCAGAGTCCTGTTTCTGTACCAGATTATAGTAGGATGCCATTCTTATGCAATAGGTACTGTACACATGGTTAAGTTTGTATGTCAAATAGGTTCTATAAGCTTTGTCTAAGTATCGTTTGCACATACTATAGTCTTTGCCGTTTTCATACATAATGGCAGTTACCCAACAACTGCGATAAATTTTCTCAGGGAATTTATATATTTCAGCTTTATCTAATGCCTCCAATGATAATTGAAGCGCTTTGTGGTGGTTTCCGTCAAGAGAATAGAGTATGGATTTCTGAATCATGACATCAATCTTAAATCCTTCGAATTCCTTAGTCTTATATTTTGTGGTCAGCAGATTGTATAATTCATCTGTTTCTTTATTGGCTTGATCATAATTGGTGTTATATTTATCCATCAGGCTGTCAATTCTGTTCACCTTCTTTTCCAGCCAAAGATGTTGAGCCAAAGCAACTTGGCTCAACATCAAAAGCATTAGAAGAAAGAGGTATCTAGTCTGCACAAATTCAGTATGAATGTTTAGTAAATCAACTTATATTTTCTGCATGTAATATTTCTATTGAAAAGAATAAGTTTTTTGATTATTCCGACGTCTTTTTGTTTAGGAAAAGATGTTCATGTTGTTGGAAGGCAAATTAAGGACTAAATCCGGGATTTACTCCTTAAAGTTGTTAGTTATGCCGTTCTAAGGTCAATTCGGTACGCAGTTTCGGCCTGTTTTTTTATTATAATATTTTTTTTCAAATTTTTCTTTTAATTGCAACATTCCTTTTCTATGATATTTTGCAAGCCTTTATTTACCTTATTTCGTTGTAGTACTTTAAAAGGTTATTTTATTAATTTACGTTTAACATAGCGCTGCACCTTTTATTGTATATTTAATGTTGGTTCTTATTTCGCAAACTCCAGCCCTTTGTAGGCCAATTGCCTGGCAGAGTCCAGATTTCCAACAAAGCCGTGATAAGAAGAAGCTCTGATACAATAGTCACCATAAAGCCAAAATAAATTATTCGTAAAATACAAATTTCAGGCTCTGTCCAAATGAATTTTACTCAATTTAAAGGGTTCTGCTTGTTCATGTAGCACTGCAATAATTAAATTAGCTTGATATTCTTTTTCTGGTAATCTTTAATGCTTGGCTAAATCAATAATTTTTAATGCTAACACAGTTGCCTTTACAAACTGATATTTCAAGGTCTGGATGTCGGCTTGATGAAGCATTATTGAAAGCTTTAAAACGCTATATTCTTTACCTCCATATTGGTCCGATAAAAGTTTATATACGCTATCTGCCTGTATTTCTGCTTGTTGCAGATGATTTTAAAAAATGAGGCTGTCAATTTTGCAATCTGCTCTTGGAGAGAGAAATTCTGAGCCCTTGGAAACAGACAATGCCCCATAACAAAAAACAAAAAAATAATTCTCACAAGTATAATGATAGTTTTACAACTTCAGCTCTGCTTCAGGCTATCCTGGCAGTTGCCTATTTCACTAAATACTTTGTAAAATCATGTTTGAGGGCATAAGATAATCGAGTTTTATTTATAAATATCAACCTTATGTACTTTTTGTATAGGCTTGCATAATTTTAGTTAAAAGAAACAGGACGCTAAAAGTAGTCCTGTTTCTTTTATACTTCATAATACTACATCTTTCTATTCATATTAAAAATATATTCAATTACCGCATGCGGGGTCCCAGCTTTTTGCCGACTACTCCTACTTCTTCCAAGGTAAGAGGGGTCATCAATACTCCATCTTTCTGAAGTGAAATACTTAGGAATCGGACGTTTCTTTTAATAGGTACAATAAATCTTAGATTATCGGTTTCCCACCTGTATGGACCCAATGGTTCTATTTTAGGACGATTACCACCGTCACCAAAAGTGGCACCTAGAAAACCACCCTTGCCCTCCACCACGAGAGGTTCAGTTGAAGGACGCCAGCGAATTGCTTCTTCCCCTGTAGTTACATAGAAATTGCGATTGTCTAAACTCATAATTTGTGAACTGTTCCAGATTTCTATATATTCTACATAGGCAACCTGTCCCAAATCTATTTCCAAACCGGGAGTAAGCCCTTCTCCGGAATGGGTAGGGTCATCATAATACGGTTCATCCGATTCCACGTTGGTTCTTTTTCCATCAATTGCATTTTGCGGGTTGTCGGCATTTTCTATTGAAGACGACATCCAACTTGCTTTAGCATTTTTGCTAACTACTCCTTTTTCATCTAAGATTAAATTGATGAAATCTTCGGTAACTGGTTGATATGCAGGAATTGGAACAACTTTTTTATTGTCAACCACTGGTTCACCTTGTTTACCTGTTCTATCCGAAGAAGTGGTGGTGGTAGTTGTAGGAGCAACCCTGGTAGTAGTGGTGGTGGTGGTAGTGGTAGGATCAATTCTGGTAGTGGTGGTAGATGTAAGAACCTTAGCAGGAGATGTTGCCCATATTTCCTGACCTTGGTTGTTGATTAGTCTTAATCGCCCATCGTCTGTTAGTTCGAGCTTTGTACTTTTATTAAGTATAACTGCTGCTGTAGCATCGCGCCCAGTGGTAGCACAATAGGTTTTGCCTTGCTTGTTATCCATACAAATATTTCCATCAGTATTATAAGATAAAAAGCTAATATTTGGCTTACTGCCACCATTGTTTAAAGGGAAACGATAGACCTCTTTGTATGGGCAATTGCCGCTGCTTAGCACTTCTTCGATTACAAAGTTACCATCGGGTGTACCACGAAGTTGATAACGGCCATTGGCAGATATTATTTTTTCTTTTTCTAGTAATCGATCGCCGAGTTTCATAGATGTCTGGTATTTTTTTACGGCATCTTTTGCTTCGCACGATACTTTGATTGTGGTGGTGGTTGTGGTGGTAGGAAGCGGTTTAACGGTAGACTTGTCAGAACATTTTGGGTAAACCAAAGCTATATTTGAGACATCTGTAGCACTCATCCCATCCCATCGTCCCATTTCTTCAGTTTCACCATCCTTTCTAATAATTGTTTTTAAACCTTTAGTTTTAGCAAAACCATAAGATGGATAGTGCATACAAGAAGTATAATCGTAAACGCCGAGGTTAGATTGTTTCTCTTCGCTCTTTTTAAAATTATGTTCTTTGCCCCTTTCTACATTGTTGAGGCTGATGGTAACATAATCATCCCGGTCTTCGCGGGATTGGGTATGGTAGAAACCCAATGCATGCATCACCTCGTGGACTACTGTACCGATATTATCGTTCTCAAGAGATATTTCCTGCCTGCCCCCCACTCTGCCAAGTGCCGACCAGTTTCCATTTCTGCTGATAAACTCAACATAATCAGTTTGGTCGGTTCGTGGCACCATACAAATGGTTGTATAGTTGTTCAAATATTCAATACCTTTTTGAATAATATCTTTTCTCGGATGACTGGCCGGAAGAATATAATGTACTGTAGAATTAGGCCATTTAAAAGACTCTTCTGGCTTAGATGGAGCATCAGCTGCTTTGGCTAAACTTTCCAATGTACCCAAGTTCATGTCGCCATGGTAAAACGCTTCTCCTCTATTGTTAATTTCTACGGTAATATCTGCGGCTTTACTAGATCCGGGCAGCTTTATTTTAAGATCCTTTTTTACAGCCGGACCCGTAAACCCTACTCCTGGGCTAACGACAGGTGGTGCTTGTTTATCCGAGTTTGACCAAACTTTTCTGTTTGCTGCATTATACAAAGAAAGTGTACCATTATCCTCTATAACGGCACGAACAGGTTTCCAATCCGCGGTTCCGAATTTAGGGTCAAAATAGGCTTGTGTCAACGTGGACCAAACCGGCTGATTATCATTATCATATACAACAAGGTTTCCATCGGTTTGCAACGTCAAATAACTACCGCTCCCTCTCAATTGCATACTACACCATATAAAGGCATCATCCTTAACTTTTTTAATACACAGGTTACCATCGTTTTGCATGCCGAGGTAATATATTTTATTCGCTGAAATAAGGCGCTCTCCTGCAGCTAACCTGGATCCTGCTGTCAGGGTATTTGTTCCTGCCTGTGCAAAAACGTGCTGGGTGGCTGCGGCAATCAGGCACATTAAAATTACCGCAAAAAATGGAGCAAATTTCATAAGCTAATTATTGTTTCGTTTTGAATGCCTACTCTATAAAAGCATTTTCGGCTTTCTGCTGTTGTTTAGACAAAGGAACCGGGTGGCGTGCCAAGTTTGTTTTTTTGGGGATAGAATGGCTTTTTTTGGGATAGATTAAAATTGTGAGCATAGTAGAAAAGTTTTCAGGTAGTGTGTCGTTGGCCAACTTTACACTAAGAAAAGGAAAGTAGCTGAAGCGTTTGATCTATAAAGAAAGGGATCAGTTCTGTTTGCTTCATTTCACCTTTCAACATCTGGTGATGCTTCATTTTGTGTCTTTATTTTTTGTTTTCCATAGTTTTATGGTTTGAAAATATTCTTTTCTTCATTTTTCGGATTTTTTTCTAATGCGCATGCGGCAGCAGGGCTGTGTGACCCTTGGTTGTGTTTTTTTGGTAGTATGTATTGTTGAAATGGTTAAACCCATTGTATTAACCCGATTTTATCTGTCCTTGTTTGGGATAAACCACCGCAAGCAACTGTAGTATGGGTGTATGGCAGCAGGGGCATTCATTGTCCTGCTTGCCATAACGTACCAGCAGCCTTACCTGCCAGGGAAATTTTATATATTGTAATATTTAACAATGTACTATTTTGATTCTCGACTAAAAAGACACACGCTAAATATACCAAATGATGCAAGTCAGCCGTGTACGCCTAAAAGAAAAAAGATGCAATGATAGACCGCAATGGTAGAATTCGATATCTATACGTTTGAATCCTTTTTTTCAAGGAATTTTTTTGATAGAATGAATGTTTTATCCAATTTTTGAAATACAAAGCAAAAAAATAAACCTATAAGTTGATTTAATAAAATTATTCCTATTTTTAAAGACTGCTTATATTCTTTTCATTATGAAAATGAAGATGAAAATGAATATGATCGGTTATTAAGCTTATGGAATGATACACTTTATGTAAGACAATTTATACAAGAAAATGCTGCTGACATACCAACGAATAATACAATGAATCAATTAATACTCCAAATTATTGATGACAGTTATATTATGGACGATATGCTATAGCTATCTCTGAATAACCAAACATTCCTTTAGACGAATTTGTCAGACCACTCAATAATGGGGAATATTACAACCGTAAACTCTCCTTACAAAATGGAAGATAACGCTAATTACGATTGTACGCTATAAGGATTGATGAAAACTGTTTTATCATTACAAGGGGTGCCATCAAACTTACCTAACTTATGCAAGACAGGCCACATACGCACGGAGA
>JBBQXO010000087.1:0-19836 GCA_038209595.1 Chitinophagales bacterium | reverse complement strand
CCGGTATTATTCTGTAACCAAAGCATAGCACAAAACATTCATCCACCCTGAAAACCTTACTTTTGCAGCGTTGTTAGTACAACCACAAGTAATTACTCAGATAAAACGATTGAATATGTCCATGATAGACTTGGTAATGCCCAAATTGGGGGAAAGCATAATGGAAGCCACCATTTTAAAATGGCACAAACAGCCGGGCGATGCTGTGGAAAATGATGAAACCATTCTCGATATCGCAACAGATAAAGTGGACAGCGAAGTGCCCGCCACTGCAGCCGGCATCATTGCCGAAATTCTTTTTGCAGAAAATGACGTAGTGCCTATTGGTACCGTAATAGCCCGGATACAAACCGAAAACGGTGCTGCCATTGAAAACGCACCCGCCCCGGCTCCGCAAAAAACAGAAAAACCTCCTGCTCCCCAACAAGAAGACTCTTCGGTTACCGATATTGAATCGCAGGAGATGCCTTATAGTCCGGCTTCCACCAACCCGCAAAGCCAGCCCGTTTCAGTAGGCTCTCCCAGGTTTTACTCGCCGTTGGTGCTAAAAATTGCGCAGGAAGAAGGCATTTCCATGAGCGAACTCGAGGCGATCCCCGGTAGCGGTCAGGATGGCCGGGTAAGCAAAAAAGATATCCTCTCCTACCTGCAAAACAGGGGAGCAGAACCAGCAGCGCCAAGGCAAAATCAAGCCATCACTACACCGGCCAATTCTGTGGCTGCACCGGCCCGCCCTGCCGAAAAGCAGGAAAGTCTGCCGGCCACTTCCCCTGGCTATGGTGGCAATGTGGAAATTATTGAAATGGACCGCATGCGCAAGATGATTGCCAAACACATGGTGGACAGCAAGCATACAAGTGCACATGTTACAAGCTTTGCCGAAACCGATGTAACGAGTATGGTGCTGTGGCGCAACCGCATCAAAAAGGATTTTGAAAAACGCGAAGGCACAAAAATTACTTTTACCCCGCTTTTTGTTGAAGCCGTAGTAAGGGCTATTAAAAAGTACCCCCTCCTCAACAGCAGCGTGGATGGCGATAGGATTATTGTAAAAAAAGACATCAATATAGGTATGGCAACTGCCTTACCAACAGGCAATCTGATTGTACCGGTGATAAAAAATGCAGATCAATTGAACCTTGTAGGATTGGCCAAACAGGTAAATAACCTTGCCGAAGCAGCCCGTACCGGCAAATTGAAACCAGATGATACCGCAGGGGGTACTTTTACCCTCACCAATGTAGGCACTTTTGGCAGCATCATGGGAACCCCCATTATCAGTCAGCCACAAGTAGCCATTATGGCGGTAGGTGTCATTAAAAAGCGCCCGGTGGTTATTGAAACCGATCAGGGGGACAGCATTGCCATCCGGCACATGATGTACATCAGCCTGAGCTACGACCACCGGATTATTGATGGTGCTTTGGGTTCTACCTTTTTGAATGCCGTTTCGCGGGAACTGGAAAACTGGAATCCGGATCGCGAATTTTGACCCTGTTTAAACGGTTTTTGAACATATTTTTTAAAAATGGAAACCACCTTCGGGTGGTTTTTTCTTTTTTTCCGCAATTTTAGGAAAGATCGAGTCGCCTTGCACCCTGCACTTTTCAGGGAATCCGGGTAACCGTTTGGTAAAAAATATAGCACAGGAAGAAATTATCTGAAACCTCGTTTGCTGAATAATTTATTAATTTTGAGCATAAGCAATATACCCTGATTGCCCACCTGCAGGAAATCAACCGCTTTTTTGATGAATAAAAACCCATCCGCAACTAGCTAAGGTGCTTTTTTATTACAATAACCTCCTGCATTTTAAAACCAAAAAGGATTACCTGCAACAACAATTTCCCCGCCGACTCAACGCCATCGATTTGCAACGGCTGACCCTGTGTTACCAATCCATGATTAAAGACGATGACCTGATGACTGAACTCACCGAAATTATTACGTATGCTTTTGGAAAAATGAAAGGTACCATTGAAGGCGGAACGGCTTTGTGAATACATGGAAGACAGTTGGAGATTACCACCGTAGGATTGATACCACTGCAATGGGAGTAAGGCTACTTTTTTCTGCACGATGGGAGTTTCGGCGATACCAAAGTGTATCAGTACCACCTGAGTATTTTTGAAAATAAAGAGGAAAAATACCGCAGCCTGCGAACTGAATATATCGATAGCTGTCGCCGGAGCTTTGTAAACAACGCCGAAAGCATCAAAGGCGAACTGCTGCATCAACGGTGAAAAAAACGCCCCCATCCTGCGGTTTACAATATGGAAACCCAAGGGACACTGCCCGTGGGCGAAACGCTTTTACCCATTGTGGTGGAGAAGGATTGGTGTAAAAGAGCAGGTCAACTTTTCGCCTTTCCCCGCATAACCTGTGCAATCTGCTCATGCAAAAGGAGCAAGTCCTCATCGCGTACCGTGCTGCCTGCCTGCATGTCTGCCATCCTTGCCACCAGTTTTTGCATATCTACCAGCTGCTGACCCGTTTTTTGTGCCAGCAACGCCGCAAAACCAGCATCCATTTTTTGCCGGGGCAGGTAGTGTTGAGTGTGCATATATTCCAGAAAATGCTGGATCATTTTCCCCGCGATATTCTGATTATCCTTTTTATTAAAATAAAGCCTTGCTATGGTTTGGGTAAACTCGACGGTAGTATTTTTCGGAGGTTTTATCACCGGAATACGTCTTTGCCGGCGTACCAGATTATTGAGCACCCAAATACCGCAAAGCAACATGGTCAGCCAAAAGCCCCAACGCAATGGAGGAATAGAAAGCAGCACATCCAAAATGGACCGGTCTTCGGGTGGCCGGTTGGTATTTCTATGGAAAAAATCATCCCAATACAAGTAATCCGGATAAGGTTCCAAATAGGATAGAATTCCCATGGCATAGGCTGCATTGGACCGGGTAAGCAAACCATAATTGGTAAATAATCCTGCATTGGTTACCAGGATTACCGAGCCCTCCCCTACTTGCCAACGCAGCCCATCCACTTTGCCGGCTTCGTTATAGCTTAACACCTGTTGGTTTTCCAGGGTAGAATCTGCCAGTAAAAAACGGTTGAAGGGCGGGTAATACAAAGCAAATGAATCGGAACGGTAGCCAAGATTGCTAGCCGCTTTTTTCCAGGTATCCCGAAGGGCACCGACAGCTTTTTCTCCAAATTCGGCAAATACTTTGTCGTTTCCTACTCGAAAGGTGTTTTCAAAAGCGGCACTCCATTCGTCGGTAATAACCACCAACGTATGGCCCTCTTTCACAAAATCATGCATTTTTTCCGCTTCACTCTCCCGCACATTCAGGTAGGGTGTTACGATCATATAAACCGATCCGGTTTCAAAATAACTATTTTTGCTATTTTCCAGATACCAATCTGTAAAAGGGCTTGTATTATTTTTAAAAGTCTCTGCTTCAAAGGCGGAGGCTGCCAGTGTGCGGAATACCTTTCCCCCCAATGGCTTTGCGTCGTTTTCTGCCAGCGTCAGGTTCATGATGGGCATGCCATTGGTAGGTTGATTTTTGTTGCAAGCCGCCAGCAATAGCATACCAGACAAAAGCCAGCATAATACTATATGGTATTTTATCTTTAAAGCCATTTTTCCATAAAATTTCTAAATCCCGCAAGTACCTGATCATATTGTTCCTTATTGGGCTCAAACTTTCCAAACCAGATGTACTCATATTGCAGCGTAAGGGTAGCAAATCCGGAACGCATTGCTTCGCCGGAAAGCTCCTTCAAATATTGCTGATTGGTTTTTTGAGGCAACTTGTTGATCAGCTTTTTAGCGGCCAATCCATCTAGTAAATAAAGATATTGGTACCGCACTGCCAACCGGTAGTTTCCAGCAGCCACAGCATCTTGTATCCGTTGTACAAGCGATACAGGCCGTTCTGTTTCTTCGGGGTATTCTTCTGCAAAAACCCTTGTTTTTTTATTGCGCACAAAAAGATTTTTCTGGCTACCCAGCAACTGATAAACCAAAAATAAAACAATGCCAATAGCGCCCATCCACAAAAGGGTTCGGACAAACCCCGAGTCAAAAATAGACTTCGTTGGTGCGCTTACCTTCTCCGTTACTTCTGTTTCCAGTTTCGACTGATCCCTTAGCAAACTGTCCAGCCTTGACATATATGCAAAATCCTTTTGGCTTCTGATGACCCGTAAAGTATCAGCCGGCAATAGCCGCAACAACGGCAACTCGACTTTTTCGGGTTTGTCCTCCTCCTCTTCATAGGATTCATCTTCCATGTTTACCGGAGGATGCACAAAGGTTTGTACGGTATCGATAGCTACGGTTTGGGCAAGCCCGGAACCTCTTATTACCAGCAGCCAGATTATAAGAAGGACGGCATATTTTTTCATGCTGCCTCCCTTTTTGATACCAGTACACTATCGTCGGGTACAGGCACCCCTTTACGCAAATAAACCCGCCGGGGATTCCAAACAAAAAACCAAACCAGGATAAAAAGCGAAACCGTGAGGATAATAATACCGGCCCAAAGCGGCAGTCCGCTGCCATATTGGCCTCCGCTAAAACGGTTACTCATCTGATACGTAACATAACTTTCCAGCAGGGCTGCCACAATAAAAAAGGGCACCAGTGACAAAATGATTTTCAACGCATCCTTTACCCCGTTTTTAAAAGAAATTTTACGGGGCAAGGTCCCAGGGAAAAGATAGCCCGCTCCCATTACAATACCTGAACTGCCCCCAATAATAATTGAAGCAATCTCCAGGGTACCATGGATCCAGATAACCATGACCGACTGCCACCCAAGCCCTTTGGCAAAAAACATATATTCAAATGCCCCAACCATAATGCCGTTGTAAAATAAAATCCAGAGCGTACCAATACCAAAGAGAATACCGAAAACAAATGCCCGGAAAGCTACCTGTATGTTGTTGGTAGCAATGCGTACAAACATGGTAAAACGATCTTCGTCGCGGTACACCCCAAACGGATCCCCTTTTTCAATATTGGCCTCCGTCATGGTTACATACTCTTCCCCAAGAATGCTTTTTACAAACGAAGGATCTTTGGAAGAGGATATAATCCCCATGGCCATACAAACTGCGAAAAAAATAAAAGTGAACAATAAGATCATTCTGTGGCGGTAAAGTACAAGGGGCAGTTCATCGGTCCAGAAAGTACGCAAACGGGTATAGCGCTCCTTTTTGTTCTGATAAATTTTCTGGTAGATCCTCGCAGCAATATTGTTGATCCAGCGGGTTACTTTGCTATGCGGATAAAAAGTACGGCTATAGGCAAGATCATCAAGCAGCGTGGTAAACCGTTCCGCCTGAACATCGGCATCTTCCACAGGGTGGTTTTGATACTCCTGCCATCTCGCTTCATTTTTTTTAATAAAAAGGGCTTCCCGCATACTTCTTTTCTAAATCGAAGCTCAAAATAAGGCAATCCCGGGGAGTATTTATTTTCTGATAAAAAAAAACAACAGAATAGTGGATTTTGCTTCGGCTTGTTTAAATTGCCCCCTGTGAATGTTGTACAGGTATCCACGCCATTTAATATTGACCTCGATTTTGAGGTAGCACCCATTTACCGGAGGTTGGGCGCATGGATGATTGACATCCTGCTGATAGTTATATTTGCCTATTGTATGCGGTTTCTGGTGGCCGGTATCTTTTTTACGGACAACAAATACCCTTACGGACTTGATATTTTGCTGGTAAGCATGCCTTTACTTTTATACCATTTAGTAATGGAACTCGTTTATCAGGGGCAAAGCCTTGGAAAAAAGTGGATGGGCATAAGGGTACTCAGTCTCGAAGGAGGCGAACCACAGTTGGGACAGTACCTTATCCGTTGGATTTTCAGGGTATGGGAATGGCCGCTTGTATTTGGCATTGTTGCCATGAGCACATGGAGCCTTTTGGGCCAACTGATGGTAATATGCGTATTCGGACTGCCGGTCATCATAGTGATATCGGTTACGGCAAAACATCAGCGCCTTGGTGACCTTGCCGCCGGAACAACCATGGTGGATGTACGCAAACAATTTTCAATAGACGATACCATTTTTCAAAGCATCAGTACCGAAAATTATAAGGTCTATTTCCCCGCAGTGATGCGGCTCAGCGATCGGGATATCAATGCCATCAAATCGGTACTAACCCAAACCAAAATGACGGGTCGCTTTGAAACCGCCCACCGCATTGCCAGCAAAGTAAAAGAAGTACTTGGTGTAGAAAGCCGCCTCGAAGTCCTTGATTTCCTGGAAAAGCTATTGGATGATTATAATTACCTCGCTACAAAAAATAAATAAGGAGCCGATTAAGCCTTCACCCAAATCCTAACCATTTCTCCTACCTAAATCAAATAAAGCATCCTCAAATCAGAGATCCTCGAATCCTACCTATTCAAATCAGACCTCCTCAATCTTTTTCCGCCAGCAAAACTTTCTTTGCTTCCTGTAGTTTTTCCATTTCAAAAGCCGATACTACGGGATAGCCTAAGTCGAGTTTGTGGAATTCGCGGTAAACAATAGCACCGAGCGCCAACCTTGCATACCAACGGTCATCGGCAGGCAAAATATACCACGGGGCCCATTTGGTGCTTGTGTGGTTAAACATATCTTCGTAAGCTTCCATAAAATCATCCCAAACCGCCCGGTCTTTCAAATCACCGATATTGAATTTCCAGTTTTTTGAAGGGTCTTCAATCCGCTCCATAAACTGTTTTTTTTGCTCTTCCTTACTTTGGAATAGAAATACTTTGATGATGGTGGTGCCGTTTTCGGTTAAATGTCTTTCCCAATCGTTGATCTGCCGGAACCGTGTCCGGAACAATGATTTTTTCACATCCTCTACCTTATCAATGCCCGGCAGGTTTTCGGCCATCAGGAACTCAGGATGTACCCTTGTAACGAGGACATTTTCATAATGACTGCGTACAAAAATCCCGATCTCGCCTTTTGCTGGTAAAGCCATTTGATGCCGCCATAAAAAATCATGCCCAAGCTCAATATGGGTGGGTGCTTTAAAGCCGGTTACTTTTACGTTCACCGGGTTCAGCCCGCTCATTACGTGGTTTACCGCACTATCCTTTCCGGCTGCGTCCATAGCCTGTATCACAAGCAATACACTGTGTTTTTTTTCGGCGTACAGCATGTCCTGCATACTCCGCATATGCTCCAATCCCAAATCCATCAGGCGTTCTGCCTCCTCGCGGCTGATCCCCTTATTTTTACTCTTAAAATCCGTTTCATAAGATTTCAATTTTATTTTTTTACCGGGCTCTACCAGCATTCTTTCTATAGCTTTTTCATAATTCATAGCAAAATGGTTTTTAAATTTATTTGTACAATTATGTATTAAAAATAGGAAAATATGCCCATCCTACCCGACTTCAATCTGTAGGGAAGATTTTTTCTAAAAGATTTACCAAAAATCACTTTCAATAACCATTCATCCTTTCAATTACGAACAATATCGTATATTAGCCTAAATTTGTGATTATGCAGGCAAACAACCGGCCTATAAAGCCTACCGAAAGTGAATTGGAAATATTGAGGGTCTTGTGGGATGAACAGCAGGCAACGGTTCGTACAGTGCATGAAAAGCTGAGTTCCTTTAAAGATGCAGGGTACACCACAACGCTTAAACTGATGCAGATTATGATCGAAAAAGGGCTGGTTGGACGCGATGACTCGGGTAAAACGCACATTTATTTCCCTTTGGCAGACAAAGAGAAGACACAGCTAATGATGCTGAATAAAATGCGGGATTCGCTTTTTAATGGATCTTCCGCCCAAATGGTGATACAGGCACTCGGCAACCAAAAACCCAGTAAAGAAGAAATTGAAAAAATAGAAGCCCTGCTTCAGCAATATAAATAACAGCGGGTTACCCTTGCTTCAATTCCAACGCTTATGTACTTTTCAAACGATCTGCTACCGGTAATAGGACAGGCCACCTTGCTGAGTCTTGGCTATATGGCGCTGCTACTCGGTTTGTATAAATTTATTTTTGCCTTCGTTCACAGCACGGCTGCAAACAGGAGCAGGGTAGCATTTTTCCTGGCATTCGGCGGCACTATCGGCTTCCTGATGAGTGTTGTTCTTTTCCTGCTGAAACCACAACTGCCGGATCAAATCCTTTGGACGATTACCCCTGCTTACCGCAACATCACCCTGAGCATGCTTGGGTTGGCTTATGTTTTTTTCTTTTGTTTTATGGGGCTTAAAATGATCTTGAAATGGCGAGGGTTGAGGAAACTAAATGCCACCATGCAGGTAAAAGCTCCATACGAGTGGCGACTGTTTATTCAAAAACATGCTCAATGGATGGGGATCAACCGTAAAATCAGACTGGTACTGACAGGCGGAAACTCCCCTGCCACTTTTGGTTGGTTAAAACCCGTAATTTTTTTACCGCTAAGTTGTATTACCCAACTTCCGGTGAGCGAGGTGGAAGCCCTGCTATTGCACGAAATTGCTCATATTTCCAGAAAAGATTTTCTGAAAGAATACATTTTTCAGGTTTTGGAAACCATCATGTGGTTCAATCCATTTTTGAGGCAATTATTACAAGAAGCCAGAAAGGAACGCGAAAAAGCCTGTGATGCGCTGGTACTACAATTTGGATATCCTGCCGCTTCTTATTCCAATGCCTTGCTGTCTGTTGCAAAAAACCAAAATCAAACGGTTTGGTTTTTGAATGCTACCGGCAAAGGGCATCATCATTTGTTTGAAAGAATTCATTGGATGCTTACAGGACAAAGGAACCGGTGGCAATTGTTGCGGCAAAGTATGTTGTTTTTAGGATCAGGCGCGCTCCTGTTTGCAATGGCCATGTTAACCGGAAAAGAAAAAACAGGGTTTCGGAAAATACTACATGCTCCAGGGTTCGAGGCTGTTGTTTTGAAACCCTCTGAAAACCTTCTCCCGTGGAAGGCACAGGTAACTGAAACAAGAAGTGCCCTGCTGATGGGTCAGGTGAACCGCCCCGTAGAAAAGGAGGAAACAAGCCAACCTAAGGCTCAAATCAGCGAGGTTGAGCGTCGGGTGGATGCTGTTGTAATGGCTAAAGAAAACGAGATAAAAGCGCTGACAGTTAAGGAAACCATACTTCCCGTTCAAACTGTTGGTATGCAATGGAAGGATGCTTTTGAGCAAATGGCTCATGCTGCTGCCGTAACTGCTATTGAAAAAAGAATGGATCAATTACCTGCTTTGATCAGCATGCTGGATGAAAAAAGAACGCTTTCCGGAGATGCCTGGGAAGAATTGGTAACGCTGATTGCCTACTATAGCGAATTGAAAAATGCTGAAATTGAACAACGGGCAGCAACCCAGGAAAATAGGATTACGGAGGCTGTTGAAAAAACACAAAACAAGCCAAATGAAATATTGGTAATTGCCTTCGATCCTGAAACAGGGCAACTTGCTTCTACCATGATGCCCAAAGATGCTTTGCCTGAAGGCATTCGGTTAAATGAAAAAACAGTCGAAGACAGACAACAGGTAATTCTTTTACGCAAGCGTGTTAGTGGCAAAAAACGGATTATCTCTCTATAGGCATCTCCACCCCCTGATACTGCGTTATACCAATTTTACAACATCCTCATTTACAGAAATAAACTCTTGTATTATAAAATTTGCAAGCCTTTTCTTATTGGTTTTTATAGTCGTCTTCTAGTGAATTGGTTTTCTTATCTTGTTTTTCTGAACCGAACGGACGTAACAATTTTGCCGGATTACCGGCATATATCCCCGGCATGGTAATATTCTTTGTAACCACCGAACCAGCACCGATAACCACCCCGTCGCAAATATTTACAGGCAGTATAGTGGCATTGCTGCCAATACTCACCCGATTACCAATCTGCGTAGCTTTCCATTGAGAAGCATCTCCACCGGCAGGCCCGCCTTCCAAAAAAAGATCGTTGATAAACATGACCCCATGGCCAATAAAACAATGGCTGCCAATGGTTACCAACTCACAGATAAAACTATGGCTCTGCACCTTGGTATAATCGCCAATGGTTACCGAACGCTGTATCTCGGTAAAAGGACCTATAAATACATGATTGCCGATCGTACAATGATACATATTAACGGGGTGCACCACTTTCACGTCTTCTCCAAAAACAACCTCTACGATGCCTGACTGATATTCTTTATAAGCCATGTTGTATAATTTGCGGGAAAGATAATATATCAGCAAAAGAAATGAGCCATTAAGAATCCACTGAAAAAAAAACAGCAGAACCAAATACCATTGGTTCTGCTGTTTTTATAAAAATCCTTTATTCCAACTACTTATGAGCGAGTCTTCCTTTTACAATGATGTCGTTGATGATATCAGTTGTTTCGCCAATATAAATATCTGTTTTTAATCCTTTGAGCCAATTCATAAACCGCTCCCCTTTCTCTTTATCCATCTCCTTGATTCTTTTTTCATCAATAGCCATATAGCGGATATCGAGGGGATTTTTCAGCGTCAGTAAACTGTCATTCTGCTTGGCCATCGCAGTTATTTCCTTTTGATTGGCCATGTATTTTATTAATTGCAAACTGGTAGATTCTTCATTTATCTCGTTGATCCACTTCGCGTTCTTAACAATATTGGAGAAAACATTGCTTTGATTCACTTTTTGCTGAAATTCTTTTTCAATGCTTACAATATCATTACCGGTATGCCATGGGCTATAAGATGCTTTAGGTATTTCATCCCAAGGCAAAGCACTTGGATTATCCTGTTCCCGGTTTTTAGTAAACTGGTAGAAGTCTGGTAAAATGATATTGGGTTGAACCCCTTTGAGTTGGGTAGAACCTCCATTGATCCGGTAAAACTTCTGCAGGGTGAGCTTGAGGCTGCCAAGATCGTTGCCTTGCATCATAAAACCCATGTTGGGGTCGAGACCCACCTGCCGTTGCACGGTACCCTTACCATAGCTTTGGCTTCCCACCACAATGCCACGTCCGTAATCTTGTATGGCGGCTGCAAATATTTCACTTGCGGAGGCACTATATTCGTTAATCATAACCACAAGCGGTCCATCATACAATACACCTTTATCCCGATCGCGGTACACACTTGCTTCTCCATCTTTATCTTTCACCTGCACCACAGGACCATCTTCAATAAACAGACCTACCATTTGTATAACATCCTGCAGAGAACCGCCTCCGTTAAACCGAAGATCCATTACAATCCCATCTATGTTTTCGGCCTTTAGCTTTTTTATTTCATTGGCTACATCCCTGGCACAACGTGCTCCATTGGGATCTTCGAAATTGGCATAAAACTCTGGCAGCCAGATATAACCCAGTTTATTTTCCTTTTGCACAATTGCACTCCGGGCAAACGTTTCTTCCTGCACAATTACATCCCTTATAAGCGATACTACTTTAAGTGTGCCATCTGTTTTGCGCATCGTCAACCTTACTTCTGTACCCTTTTTACCTCTTATAATTTTTACCGCGTCTTGAGTTTCAAAACCAGTAATATCAATGGGTTCCTCTGCGCCCTGCGCCACTTTTACAATCACATCATTTACTTGTATTTCGCCACTTTTCCAGGCAGGGCTACCCGTAACAAGGCTTACAATTTTTATAATACCCTCTTGTTCCTGCAATTGTGCTCCAATTCCAAAAAACTGACCACTCATCACCTCATCAAAAGCCCTTTTCTCAACAGGAGGAAAAAACTGTGTGTGCGGATCCATGGTTTCCGCAATGGCATTGATGTAAATATTGAATTTGTCATCAAGGGTAAAACGACGGTCAATACGGTTGAAATTTCTATCCCATATTTTTAATACCCGATCCCGGCTTTCCTTTTCAAGTACCGCATCGGTTTTGTATTCGAAATTGGCGCTGTCCTTATTTTTCGCCCGAACTTCCAATGCATCTGAATACCGCTCCAGCGTCATATACTTCAACCGCTTTCTCCAATATTCTTTTAGCTCCCCATCAGATTTAGCATAGGTTCTTTTGTCGCTGTCAAGCTGTAGTTTTTCCTCTACATTAAAATCAAAAGGCTTGGATAGTAAATCCTTATAAAAACCTTCCACCACTGTTTTCCGCTCGGTATAGATACGGTCTACAGCAGGCACCAATTCGGTTTTACCAGAACGCAACTCGTTATCCACCTGATTCTCAAATGCCTTTAGCTCCTCTATATTTGATTGCAGGAAAAAGGATTTATCCCCGTCAATTTGTTTCAGATACGTACCGAACACCTCTTTTGAAAATTTATCATCGAGTTTTTTAGGGCTAAAATGACCCTGTTCCAATAATTCGGCCACTATGGTCAAAATCTTCTCAAACCGTCCAACCGGTTCAGTCTCTGGTTTTCCCCAAGAATTGGCAAATACGAATACCAATCCTGCAACGGCAACCAAAACAAACGGCCATACACTTTTTTTCATCATATATCCTATTATTTTCGACATGAATTTTCAAACCTACACATAAAAAACGTTGAACTGCCCAGCTTGTTTGAAATTAACAATATGAAAAGGGATAATTGGGAAGAAATACTCAAAAATGATATTTTTATCTATAAATATTCCCAAAAAAAATGATTTTCAGAAAAAGTGATACTGTTTTTGTGTTTGCCTTATCTTTGCCATCCTAAAAAATACGGACATTGTAGCTCAGCAGGTTAGAGCGCCAGATTGTGGCTCTGGAGGCCGGGGGTTCGAATCCCCTCATTGTCCCCAAAAAAACATAAGGCCTTCCGATTGGAAGGTCTTTTTGCTATTATCACATTATGAATACCTGGATCTTTTTAATTCCCCTGATTTCTGCATTTATTGGATACATCACCAATTTACTGGCCATAAAAATGCTTTTTCATCCCCGAAACCCGGTTAAGATTCTCGGCTTTACCCTGCAAGGTATTTTCCCAAAACGACAACAACAATTTGCCGAAAAGCTCGGAAGACTTGTAAGCCAGGAATTACTTTCCTTCGAAGACATTGAAAATCAATTGAGTAAGCCCGAAAATTTGGAAAAACTTTCTCCATTAATAGAATCGCATCTCGATCATTTTTTGCGGCACAAACTTGCAAGTGAAATGCCCATGATCAGTGCGTTTATAGGCGAAAAGACCATACTAAAGCTGAAGGGCGTTTTTCTGGAAGAATTGTCTTCGCTTTTCCCCACCCTGATGAAACAATACAGTGCTCAACTGAAGAATGATCTCGACCTCGAGCAAATAGTTGTTACCAAGGTAGCTAATTTTTCCACCGATAAGCTTGAGTCCCTTTTACTCCAAATCATGTCCAAAGAATTTCGCTTTGTTGAAATTATTGGGGGCGTGGTGGGTTTTCTTATAGGCCTTGTTCAGGTAGCCATTACGCTTTACATGAGCTAGTAGCTTTAGTGTTTTGCTATTGATTAAACTCATTAAAACAGTTTAACAAATGGTTAGCAATGTCATTTATCTCAGCCATCGTCAAACATTCCTGTTTAAGTTTTGTCATTCAAATATTCGTCAACATGACAATAAAATGACAATAGCTAAATTAAGCATTCTGTTTTATGAAAAATAAATTTTACACACTTACCCTTGTTTTTTCTTTTCTCACCTTTTTAGCAATGGCACAATGGCCCGGAGCTAGTGGCGGCGGTGCTGGCATGGGTCAGTCCGGTCGTCTTTACGGTAAAATTGTAGATGCAGCAACAGGCAAGGGCATCACAGCCGTATCGCTTCAGCTTATCAGCTCCAAGTACAATATGGCTACCCGGAAGATGAAGGATAGCCTTATAACCGGACAGCTAACCTCTGATAACGGAGACTTCAGTCTGGAAAATATTCCGCTGATGGGCGACTACAAATTAAAAATAAGTGCCATCGGTTACAAGGTTATTGAACAGAAAGTAAGTTTTTTGACCCCGGATATGCAGGCCAAAATGGCCAAAGCCTTTATGGAGATGGGTAAGCAAAAGGCCGCAGGTGGCGATACTGCCAAAGGAAAACCTGCGGCACCCAACATGATGGCCATGATGAAGGAAATTTTTGGTGGCGATATGAGCAAGATGATGAGCCTCGGCGACAAAGATCTCGGCAACATCAGCCTCGAAATAGACGCCACAGAACTGGAAAATGTAACCGTAACCGGCAGCAAGCCCCAAATGCAATTAGGGATTGACCGTCGGATTTTTAATGTAGATAAAAGCCTCTCGGCTTCTGGTGCAACGGGTATTGATATTCTGCGGCAGATCCCTACCATTAATGTAGATATAGATGGCAATGTTTCCGTAAGAAATGCCGCCCCAACTATTTTTGTTGACGGACGGCCTACTACGCTTACGCTGGAGCAGATTCCTGCAGATGATATACAAAGTGTGGAACTGATTACCAATCCTTCAGCTAAATACGATGCAAGCGGTGGCGGCGCAGCCATCCTGAATATTGTATTGAAGAAGAACAAAAAGCCTGGTTATAATGGTTCGGTACGTGCGGGTATCGACAGCCGGGGAAGACCCAATGGTGGAGGCGATATAAGCATGCGCTCCGGAAAAATAAACGTTTCTGCATCGGGTAGTTTCAACAGCCGCAAAAGCCTGAGCTGGAGCGATATTGATACCCGCTATACTGGAAACGCCAATACACCCGAAACCAATATCATGCAGAATGTTGATAATACCAGTACAGGATATTTTGCTTTTGGAAGAGCTGGTGTAGATTACTTTATGGATAACCGCAATACGCTGACGCTGACTTTTAATTTTGTACGCGGTAATTTTAAAAATGACGAAACGAATATGCAGCGGTATGACAGTTTTTACAACCCTGTAAAAACCATTATCGGTAACCGGCTTACCGAATCGGATCGTACTTTCCAAAACGTGGGTGCGACTCTTGGTTTCAAACATAATTTTGCCAAAACCGGTCATGAATTTACCGCGGATTTCAACTTTAATGATAGCAAAAACTTTGGTCTGAGTGAATTTTCTAACCAACTTTTTGATGCAAATGGAATCGCCACAGGACGCAAGCTCTTACAAATAACAGATGGCAGCGGAACCAGTAACTTTATAGTGCTGCAGGCCGATTACGCCAACCCACTGAATAAACTCGTAAAGCTCGAAACGGGTATTCGTGGACAAATACGCACTTTTAATTCTATCAACGACAACTTTGTTTTTGATTACAATACCAATCAATATGTACTGATACCAAATATCAGCGGCAATTATGACTTTACTGACCGCGTGTATGCTGCCTATGTAACCATCACCGGAAAAACAAGTGAAGCCGGCCGATTTGGATACAACCTTGGATTGCGTGCCGAAAGTTCTAACTACGAAGGTCAGTTAGTAGGATCTGTAGACAAGTTCAATGTTGAATTCCCTTTATCGTTATTCCCAAGTGCCTTTGCAAGTTATAAGTTGACAGACAAGAGTGATTTGCAATTCAACTATACACGCAGAATAAACCGGCCTAACTTTTTCCAGTTGATTCCATTTATTGATTATACAGATCCGTTGAACCTGAGTGTGGGTAATGGCAACCTGAGTCCGGAATTTACCAATAGCTTCGAAATGAACTATAGCTATCAGTTCAACAACAACCACACTTTACTGGCTTCCACCTACCTGCGGCACAGTACCGATCTGTTGACCCGTTTTCAGTATAAAGATATGAACCCGGTTACCAAAGACAGTGCTATCTATAATACATGGGTAAATGCCAACAGCAGCACGCAATATGGTTTTGAATTGACAAGCACCAACAAACTCAATAAAAAGTTTGATGCCATTACCAATGTAAATTTATACAATGCCAATATCAACAGTGAAAACCTGACACAGAATCTAAACAATAGTCAGACCAGTTTTTACGGTAAAATCACCTTGACCCACAAACTGGGTAAAAAGAATAACTGGATTGTACAGGCCAATGCCGATTACCAAAGCAAGACGGTACTTCCCGCCGGTGGTGGCGGTGGTTTCAGAGGTCCATGGAGTGGCGGTGGTCCGGCAGGAAGCAATGGTTTTGTAAACCCCAATTACGGGATGGATCTGAGTATCCGCAAAGATATTATTAAGAATAAAAACGGACAAGGATATCAGGGCAGCCTGACGCTGAGCATGAACGATGTATTCCGTACCCGCATTTATGATATTACTACCAACAGCGACTTTTTCCTGCAAAATCTTAGCCGCAGACGCGATCCGCAGGTAGCAAGGTTACAGTTTAGCTGGCGCTTTGGTAAAATGGATGTTTCCCTTTTCAAGCGTAAGAATATGAAAGGGGAAATGGAAGGAATGCGCGAAGGCATGCAAAGCATGTAAGCTTTCTTTCTCTGCATAAAAAAACCTCCTCATCCGCAATCAGATGGGGAGGTTTTTTGTTTTATGGAAACCGCCAACAACGGGCGGGTTTGAAATGTATATATCTGGTAAAAGTATAATAAGCAGCCGTATATAGCCTTTAAAAAAGCAAACCAAGCTGGCCGGAATGGCGTACCTGCAGTAATTAAAATGCTAACCAAACGGTAAAACCACAAGCAGAAACGGCAGTTACCCCCACAGCTAAAGTACATACTGTGGTTGTTTGTACCTTGCACCTCTTGCAGAATACTTTCATCTCAAAAAGGATACAGGCATTCTGTCCTCAAATTATATCATCGAAAATATGGCACGCAGAAGCAGTTATAACAGCAACGGATCGCTGGAAGAAGAAGTACCCAAGGCAAAAATGAACAAAGAGAACCTGAAGCAGGCGCTCATTTTGTTTACCTACCTGAAACCCTACCGTTCCAAATTTATACTTGGACTGGTATTTATTGCCCTTTCGGCATTTACCACCAGTCTTTTCCCCTTGTTTCTCGGCAAAATGATTGATGCTGCCTCCCCGGGAGCCAATCTTGGTGCCGTTGGAGAAATGACCAACCGCTCGGTGGGTGGGTTTAGCCTGAAGGATATTCATTGGAGTCTGAATACCACGCTGCTGCTTATTTTTATTCAATTGGGGCTTCAAACTGTTTTTTCTTTTATGCGGGTTTACCTGCTTACCGAAGCGGGCGAAAAAGCATTGGCTGATATGCGTAAGAGCGTTTTTAGCAAACTGCTGACCATGCCCATGACCTATTTTTCTGAAAGGCGTGTGGGTGAGTTGAGCAACCGGATTGCAAGCGATCTGTCACAGATACAGGATGCAATCAGTTTTACACTCGCAGAATTTTTACGGGGCATTTTTACTTTAATCATCGGATTGTGTTTCATTTTTTGGATCAGTGCCAAACTAGCCCTGATTATGCTGGCGGTGGTGCCGGTCATTGCAGTTCTCGCAGTATTTTTTGGGATGCGTATACGTAAAATGTCGAAAAAAGCGCAAGACCAATTAGCTGAAAGTGGCACCATTGTACAAGAAAGTTTTCAGGGGATTGCCGTTGTAAAAGCCTTCAACAGCGAATTTCATGAAATTGGTCGTTACCTGAAAAGTATTACCTCAGTAGTAGAGACCGCTATCAGCAACGCCCGGTACCGCGGTGCCTTTATTTCTTTTATGATATTCAGCGTATTTGGCGCCATTGCTTTTGTAATGTGGGTAGGTGCCAATATGATTCAAACCGGACAACTTACCCTTGGGGCACTAACCATGTTTGTTATTTTCAGTGGCTTTGTAGGAGGAACATTTGCCGGTTTTGCCGATATGTTCAGCCAGTTGCAAAAAACACTGGGTGCCACACAAAGTGTTCGTGAAATATTGCGTACCGAAGGGGAACCCATTACCATTGAAAAAATAACCATTTCCCCGGAAAATATTATTCAGGGAGAAGTATCTTTTGAGAACGTAAAATTCAGCTACCCCGGCCGCAAAGATGTGCCTGTATTGAAAGGCGTAAACCTGCTGGCAATGCCCGGCGAACAGATAGCCATTGTGGGGCCAAGCGGAGCAGGTAAAAGCACCATTGCAGCCCTTTTACTCCATTTTTACACCCCCGACAGTGGATTGCTAAGAATAGATGGCAAACCGGCGGATGCTTACCAATTATCGCAGTTGAGGGCACAGATTGGCTATGTACCCCAGGATGTTATTTTATTTGGCGGTACTATTGCTGAGAATATAGCCTATGGAAAAAACGGTGCCACCCCGGAAGAAATACAACAGGCTGCTGATAAAGCCAATGCGCACCAGTTTATCAAACAGTTTCCTGAAGGCTACCAAACTATTGTGGGCGAACGTGGCATGAAACTCAGTGGCGGACAACGGCAACGGATTGCCATTGCCAGGGCAATGCTCAAAGATCCGGCGATTTTGATATTAGATGAGGCTACTTCCTCTCTCGACAGCGAAAGCGAGCAGCTTGTACAAGAAGCATTGGACCTGCTGATGCAGGGGCGCACAAGCTTTGTAATTGCACACCGGCTCAGTACCATCCGCAATGCCGATAAGATTGCTGTGATTGATCAGGGACGGGTATCCGAAATTGGAAGCCATACCGAACTGATGCAGCAAAACGGGCTATACAAAAGACTGAATGAATTGCAGTTTGAGTATGATGTGTCGGTGGGTTAATCTACCCAATTCATTCTCCTGTAAGTTTGAGTTTTTCCATAAAGGCAACAGCCTCTATTTCGCAGACTTCGCCCGGCGACATTTTACCCAAATGTAAGTCCTCGATATGGGTGCGGATTAGCCGGATACATTTATGCCCCAGCACATCCACCATTTTACGTACCTGATGGTATTTACCCTCGGTAAGCGTTAAACTAATCCAGGTAAAACTGCCGTATTGGGGCAGTTGAAAAAGGTCAGGATGAAATTTAACGGCATCCATCCTATCAAACAAAGAAGCCTTGCAGGGTCGGGTTAAATAGGAACTTCCTCCTTTTGCTGAAATGACCACCCCGCTCGACCATTGCTCCAATTTTTCAGGTAACACCAGCCATTTTACCATGACGAGATAGGTTCTTTCATGCGGTACCGCTCCCTGAAACAGACGGCGGGTGATGCTTTTATCGGTGGTACAAAGCAGCAGCCCTTCAGAGTCTGCATCGAGCCTTCCAATAGCATGGGTTCCTTCGGGAAAATCAAAATCAAGATCGCCGAGCAAACCCACCTCGTGGGAACTAACAAACTGTGAAACCATGCCCCTTGGCTTGTGAACAAGAAAATACCGGTGTGGTTGCATAATAATTATGGGCGATTGAATCGAAAAGCTATTTTTGCCGGATTGTTTACACATTAATCAACTGCAAAGATGGATCAAATCACAAGAACCAAAGGAGAAATCCATTCCAACAAAGGGGTGATGCATTTCGAACTGTACGACGAATCAACACCTATTGCTGTAGAAAATTTCAAGAAACTGATCAATCAGGGCTTTTACAATGGCTTGAAATTTCACCGCGTTATTCCTAATTTTATGGTACAGGGCGGTTGCCCGAATGGGAGTGGTTCCGGTGGCCCGGGCTATACCATTAACTGCGAAACCTCGGCAGAAAATCAGGTTCATGACCGCGGGGTTTTATCTATGGCGCATCGCGGACCCAATACGGGTGGCAGTCAATTTTTCATTTGCCATGAGCGTGCCGGTACCCGTCACCTCGATGGCGTACATACCTGCTTTGGTAAAATAACCGAAGGGTTGGATGTTTTAGACACCATAAAAGGTGGCGATGTAATGGAAAAAGTAGTGCTTGTTTAAAAAGATTTTGAAAAAGAAAAAAGGCTGTACCCGGAAGGGGCAGCTTTTTTTTTGGGTTAAAAAATTATGGCAGGGTGAGAGGGGAGTGAGAGGTGAGAGGTGAGTGAGAGGTGAGAGGGGAGTGAGAGGGGAGTGGTGGGTGTGAGATGAGGGGGGGGGGAGAGGGGAGTGGGAGATGTGTGAGGGGGGAG
>JBBQXO010000086.1:0-20230 GCA_038209595.1 Chitinophagales bacterium | reverse complement strand
CCACACCTCAGCTATGAGGAAGTGGTAGAACTTGCTTATTATGGAGCACAGGTCATTCACTCCAAAACCATGAAACCGCTCTATAATGCACGGATACCGATGTATGTAAAATCCTTTCTTGATCCAGCATTACCGGGAACCCTGATAGACAACAAAAGAGAACCAGATATGCCGCCTATGCTTATAAAAAAGAGTAATCAGGTGATGATGACTTTTAGAACAAGGGATTTGTCCTTTGCAGGCGAAGAACCTATTGGGCTTTGGTACAGCATGTTGCAGGAACTTTTCATGAAACCCAATCTGATTCAAAATGGGGCGGTACAATTGGTGGCGGTTTTTAATGACCATCCCGAAAAAATTACCCAACTCGCTATAAAAGCAGAAGAGGTCTTTAATGTACAGGTGCAAAGAGGGCTTACCATTTTCACAATCAGGCATTATACTCCTGCAGCTATAGCCAAATATGCTTCGGATTTCGAGCCGATTTTAACGCAGAAAACTTTAGATACTATACAATATGTATACGCGGAGCCTGTAAAATAAATATCAATCATCTTCATCATCCTCCTTCTGAATAACCTGCTTTACCTCTACTTTAGGTTTAGCGGTTACTACAATATTTTGGGATAATTTACGAGGTAAAGATTTCTCTTTAATAGAAGCCGGATTCCAGGGTGGCATTTTTTGAAAACGCTCTATAATACGGTTATTCATTTCATTGTTGGCCATTTTATCCACTTCCACATTTACCACCTTCCCTTTGGGGTTTACTATAAATTCAACTGGTATAAAAATCCGCTCTTTACCCAGAGGCATAAATTCAGCTAAGTCTTCACCAAGGTCTTCAACAAATTTTTTGAATCCACCCATTCCGCCGGCATAAGAAGGATAGCCTGATATATAGGTACGCAACTCCTCATCGGTATATTTTTCCTGAACTCCGGTTTTTCGTGTCTCTACATTTTCCTTAAATACAAATGGTGGGGGTAGTGGCGGGGGTGGCACTGGTCTTTTGGGAATGGCAAACTCCTGCAACATCGTGTAATCGCCATTGCTATTGATTACGATATTGGGTAACTGCTTATTTGTTTGGAAATAATAGTACACTTTTTCAAGGTTATAAGCCAGTGGCCTGTATTCCGGATGGATTTTCAAAAAAGCTTCCACTACTTCTTTACTCTTGTCTTTTTTAAATTTAACCGGAAAAACATGCAGCGGTATAAAATCTTGTCCGGCTGCACGGGTATTGGCAGCCAGCACATAAAGCTCTTCAATTACAGGATCTGTAAGCGGAATGCAACCTACTGTAACACAACTTCCATGGATGTAAATTTCTCCACCAGGACGCCGCTGATCACTCAGAATACGATCGGAAGCATTGGGATAGTTGACTCCTAGTGCTAAATGATAAGAACTATTAGGACGAAACTGATTGATGTAATAAAAACCTTCCGGAACCTGATAATCTCCTTCAAAACGCTTAGGGCCAAGACTTCCGGCAAGGGCACAAACCTTGAAAGTTTTAAAACGCCGGTAAGGTTCTTCAGGCTTTTGTTTTACCCACACTTCCAATTCGCTGTCATATTTGAAGGACCGGATATACATATACTTCGCCGGCCAGGGGAGTGATTTCTCGCTGAACTCCTGCTTAAGTTTTGATTCAATATGCAAAAAGGCATCGTCTACCCGCTTAAATGACTTCTGATAACTTAAAAAGTCGGCTGGCGGGGCGGGTTGTGCCAACAATAAAAAAGAGGAAAAGAAGAAAACCAATACACTACACAAAAAACGCATGAAACGACACTTTACAATTGATCTTAAAACGGAATACAACCTAATAAATTATTATAGACCAGGTAAAACTACAAATTCCCACGCTGTTCCTGTTCCCTTTCAATGGCTTCGAACAAAGCTTTAAAGTTTCCTTTACCAAAACTACGGGCTCCTTTACGCTGAATAATTTCAAAAAACAAGGTAGGACGGTCCTGAACAGGCTTGGTAAATATCTGTAAAAGGTATCCTTCTTCATCGCGGTCAACCAATATTCCAAGGTCGCGGAGGGGTGCCAGATCTTCATCAATATCCCCTACCCGATCAAGTAAATCAAGGTAATAGCTTTTGGGGACCTGCAAAAACGATATCCCACGATTACGTAAAGCGGTCACGGTAGCTACGATGTCATTGGTGGCCATGGCCACATGCTGCACCCCTTCTCCACCATAAAACTCGAGGTACTCTTCTACCTGACTTTTCTTTTTGCCTTCTGCAGGCTCGTTAATAGGAAATTTAACATACCCATTACCATTGCTCATTACTTTACTCATCAATGCGGAGTACTCAGTGGAAATATCTTCATCATCGAAACTCAGGATATTTTTAAACCCCATGACTTTTTCATAAAAACTAACCCAGGGATTCATTTGGTTCCAACCCACGTTACCCACGCAATGATCTACGTATTGCAACCCGGTAGACTCAGGGGCAAAATAGGGATTGTTCCATGGTCTGAATCCGGGAAGAAAGGTGCCTTTGTAATCCTTCCTTTCTACAAATAGGTGAACGGTATCCCCATAGGTATGAATACCACTCAAAACAACTTGCCCGTCCTTATCAGATTGGGTAATTGGTTCAAGATAACTTTTGCCACCACGGCTTGTAGTTTGTTGCCAGGCATCGGAAGCATCGTTCACCATAAGCGCCAATACTTTTACGCCGTCGCCATGCTGGTTAATATGATCTGCTATCCGATTATCAGGGCGTATAGGGGTGGTGAGCACCAGCGTAAGCTTATTTTGTCTTACTACATAGCTAACCCGGTCCGTCAACCCCGTTTCGGGGCCGGCATAGGCAAGTGCCTGAAACCCAAAAGCAGATTGGTAATAATGGGCCGCTTGCCTGGCATTACCAACATAAAATTCCACATAGTCAGTACCCATCAAAGGCAAAAAATCGTTTGCAGTCGCATTATATATCGCTTCAGAAAGTGTAGCATTCATAATTAAAAGTATTAAAGAAGCTCATCGGTTTGAGTCGGCAGCCATCCAATGAAAAAAATATAAAAAAAGGAAATAAGGCTCTTATTTGATAACAAAAAAGCCATTTAAAAGCAGTAAACCACAACCTGATTCACGTACTATTTGAAGCCTATGGGAGAATCCATGGCTAATGCAACCATCAGAAAAATATAAGCATTTAATTTTTCCATGAGGTAAAGTTACCTATAAAATCCATCTAATCAGGAAGGCATCTTTTTAAAGAATACGGCCATCAGCCTTCATAAACGTCAAGCTTCTGCCTTAAATAACGGATTTCCTTTTCCATCCCACTGATCCGGTCAAGCATTTCATTTACAACACCCAACCCGTCTGCATTCACGCCAAGATCTTTGTGTAACCGGTGCATCTTTTCAATCTCGCCTACCTCATCCATCAAAATATAATACTCATTGGATTCTTTTTCAAAGGCAATCAGTTCCCGGGTAATCAAAGCCTCCAGAAATGTATAATCCATATGTGTCTGATGACAAAATTGAGTTACCAGTATGTAATTCGCTTTTTCCATATGCTAAGCTTTTTACCGTATTATAAAAAATATCCAATTCCCGTTTATCAGCTACTTAGTCCATCACGGTCTTAGAGCAGCCAACTGTTTCAGTAACTCTTTTTCTTGTTCAGTCAAATGTTGAGGCAGTTCTATTTCGTGGGTGATATACAGGTCTCCCGATTCGCCTTCCTTTTTATAGATTGGCATTCCTTTGCCCTTTAGCTTTACTTTTTTGCCGTTAGGGGTCTCAGGCTCTACCTTCAGTTTCACTTTACCCGAAAGGGTTTCAATCAGTTCCTCGCCGCCAAGCAATGCCTTGTATAGATCGAGTTTTATATTCAAAAAAAGATCATCCTTTACCCGTTTGAAAGCCGTGTTGTTGATTACTTGAAAAGTAATGTACAGATCTCCTTTAGGGCCACCGTCGCTTCCGTCACCTCCATGACTTTTTATCCGGATAACCTGCCCATCTTCTACCCCTGCGGGTATGGTAAGGCGTAATTTTTTTTCTCCTATATTAATGGTTTGCTTTTGGGTAACCAATATATCTGCTAACGAAAGCTGCAGTGTGGCCTTATAATCCGGTCCTTTAAAAGCAGTAGTTCTGCGCCGACCACCACCACCTTGAGCGCCTCCTCCTCCAAAAAGCGATTCAAAAAAGTCTGAAAAACCAGATTCGTCAAAATTACCTCCATAAGAGTCATACGCCCCTCCTTGCTGGAAATCCCGCTGCCCACGCTGCGAAGCTTTTGCTTTATCATAGGCATCGGCGTGTTTCCAGTCTTTGCCATAGGCATCGTATTTTTTCCGCTTTTCCTGATCGGATAATACTTCATTAGCCTCATTTATCTCCTGAAATTTCTGGTGAGCAACCGGATCATCCGGGTGCAAATCAGGGTGATATTTTCTGGCAAGTTTCCGGTAAGATTTTTTTATTTCTTCTTCAGAAGCCTCTTTTTTTACCCCCAATACTTTATAATAGTCTATAAAATCCATGACGACAGTTTCGCTAAACGGTATGTTTTTTCCCTCCGTTTGCCTGTTGTAAATTTACAACTTATATAATGATTTCTCCTACAAAAGGATGGATCTGGCCGTGGAAATATACTAAACTGAAAAATCACCCATCGCCTAACTCCGCATTTTCTAATTGCGCCCCGACCTGTCCTACCCGCTGGTCAAGGGGTTTCGATATAAAAATTTTTACAATAAGTATGATGGCGGTAATAGCAAACACCACGCCAATGGAAAGATTAAGCCAAAACTGACTGGCCTGAAGGTTATTTACCAGCAAATGCCCGCCGGCCACGAAAATACTCAGCCCGGTAAGTGTACCGATCCCAATACCTATTATATACATATCGTAGTACACCCCCTGATGACGTAATACTTTTTTAGTGAATAAGACCGTAGTCCAACCAAACCAAAAAGGAATTTGTAAAGGGTTGATAGCACTCAAGGAAATGCCCAGCAAAAAGTTTGGTAACTTGCTTTGCAACACAAAACTTTTTTGAGCACCGGGATGAAAAGCTGCCCAAAAACTGGCAAAAGCTAGCAGGCAAACAATCAATACGCCTGCCCACTCCATGTATCGGAGTAACCTGCCATTTTTCATGATCCAATTTACAGCTGTAATACTTATCCTTACATACAATACTTCCACAAATGCTACTCCTAAGCTGAAATAAATAGCCTGCTGCCAGCCTTCTGAAATGGAAACCTGCATAGCAGCTATATTGAGTGTGCCCAAAGGCAGCGTACCCAATAAGCTGATCAGTGCACCCCATAATATTACTTTGAGCAATCCCCTTTTTTTGGCCATAGTATAAAGCAAATCTAAAGGAAGTACTTATGAGAAAAAACTAAACGCTGCACACAAGCAGCAACATCTTTGCGAACCACTTACATTTGCTATATTACAAAAGCAGTTGAAAACAGATGACAATTAAAACTATGGCGGCTATGGCTGCATCCGGGGAAAGTCCCGATATTCTTTTTTGGGTAGGTTGCGCAGGAAGTTTTGATCAACGTGCACAAAAGGTTACCCGCGCCTTTGCGCAGATTTTGGAGAAGGCGGAGATTTCTTTTGCCATCCTTGGAAATGAAGAAGCATGCACCGGAGATCCGGCAAGACGCGCCGGCAATGAGTTTTTGTTTCAAATGATGGCCTTTCAAAACATCACTACATTGAATAGTTATGGTATAAAAAAGATTGTAACAACTTGTCCGCATTGTTTTAATACCCTTAAAAATGAATACCCGGCTTTGGGCGGAACCTATGAAGTAATTCATCATACCACACTGCTGCAGCAACTGATAAATGACGGGAAAGTAAAACTGAAAGAAGGCGGCAGTTTTAAAGGAAAAAGGATCACCTACCACGATAGCTGCTATCTGGGAAGAGCCAATAATATTTATGAGGCACCAAGAGCCGTACTCGAAGCCCTTGATGCCGAATTGGTAGAAATGAAAAGATGTCGTAGCAATGGTCTTTGCTGTGGTGCAGGCGGTGCACAAATGTTTAAGGAAGAAGAAAAAGGGGATACCCGGGTAAACTGGGAAAGAACCAAAGAGGCATTGGAAACGCAACCTTCAGTGATTGCAGCGGCATGCCCCTTTTGCAACACCATGATGACAGACGGGGTAAAGGTGAATGAAAAAGAAGATAGCATTCAGGTGCTTGATGTGGCAGAAATGATTGCCCAAAACCTGGCCTGATCCTAGCTAAAACACCTATTCACTAGCATACGGCACAGTTAGATTACTTACTAATCGGTGTGGTTAAATATGTTATAAGCAAAATCGAGCAGGTCTTTTTCCTTGTTTACCACCCGTAATCCTTGCATCGTAAAGTCTGAATCTTTCAATGAGGGAGCGTTGGCTACAAGGTAGACACGAGGAAACATTTCCCTCATTTTTTTAAGATACTCTATTGGCGGCTCCTCTTGCAAGTTGGCTATAAATGACACATAAATATGGGTAGGGTTATGTTTATGGAAAAAGGCTTTGACTGTTTCAAGGGTGATGTTGCATCCTAAATAAACGGTTTGGTATCCATTCTTTTTTAGCAAATACCTCATAAACAGCAAGGAAACCTCATGAAAATCATCCTTTGGGGTAAACATCAATACTTTACCCTGTCTTTGCAGCTGACTTTCTTGAATTCTATCGGTTGCCTCGATTATTTTTCTGATGACCATATTTGATGCAAAATGCTCTTGTCCCGGAAGCACCCGGTCCGTAATCCACAATATACCAATACGCTGTAATAATGGAAACAGGCAGTGGAGCATAATGAATTCGAAATTATACTTTTGCTCGAGCTCATAGGTAATTTGTCGAAAAGAATCTTCATTTATGTCTAAAACGGCCTCTATCAGAAGTACTATAGAAAAATCTTCCTCCTTTGAGTGGGTTTTATTATTCCGCACTAAGTCATCAATCTGGGAGTTATCAAGCGAGGCTAGATTGCTGATCTTATGCCCATTGTTGTAGAGGTAAACGACTTTTAAAAGGGATTTTAAGTCGTCATTGGAATATACCCTGTGACGGCTTTGTTTTCGGTCGGGTTGCAGCAGGCCATAACGTTGCTCCCATACCCGAATAGTTTGCGCCTTGATGCCGGAAAGTCTTTCTACTGCTTTGATTGAGAATTTATTCATTCCTTAGGTTGGTATTTCTATTTCACTTTGAATGATTAGTAAACATAAAAACTCATTTTCAAAATAATGCCGCTTGTTAAAGAACTGGATTCCTTATTTTCAACAGCCATTAACAGAATGCAATTTACCAGTTATAACCAAATAAAGGTGACTATAACCAAAGAATTTCCACTGTTGACCTCACTAATATCTATTAAATATTACCCAAAGGCGCGCAATATTAAGCGTTGGGTTTGGTGGGCAACCTTGAAATGGTATTTTTGTGAGCCTTTTGCAACATTTGCAGGGTATATATTTTTCATAAAAAATAAAAAATGGGTTGGATTCTACTGATTATTGGGATATTGGGATGGCATATTGGCATGTACGGCATGTTTAAAAAAGCCGGTATTTCTCCCTGGAAAGCATTGATACCCTTTTACAATACCTGGTGTATTGTAGAAATCTGCAAATTAAAAAAATGGTGGTTTTGGCTGCAGCTGATTCCAATTGCAGGCCAATTTATTACCATTTGGATTACAATCATTTTTGTGATGCACTTTGGCCGTTTTGGTGTTTTGCACCATACGGCTACTATTTTTATCCCGTTTTTATATTTCCCCTGGTTGGGTTTCAGCAAAAACGAAAGATTTGCCGGGGCGCTGGTTTTTAATAATTATAAAAAGCCTGCAAGCCGCGAATGGGTAGATGCTGCCATCTTTGCCGTTGTAGCTGCCACCATTATCCGCACATTTATCTTCGAGGCATACACCATCCCCACCCCTTCCATGGAAAAGACCTTGCTGGTCAATGATTTCCTGTTTGTAAACAAAGTTGCTTATGGTCCGCGTATTCCGCAAACTCCCTTAAGTTTTCCTTTTGTACACAATCTGATGCCAAGGAGTCAGGCGCAGAGCTATCTCAAATGGATTCAACTCGATTATATGAGGGTTCCAGGCTATCGTAAAGTACAGCGAAACGATGTAGTCGTGTTTAATTTCCCTTTAGGAGATACCGTTATCAATAAACCAGAATATGGCTCGGCCCGCCCGCCTTATCAGGTTTTGCGGGATGAAATGGGTGGCGATAAGCAAAAATTTGATGCCAAATATGGCTCTGATATTATAGTTCATCCCATGGACAAGGCCGATAATTACATTAAACGTTGCGTTGCCATTCCCGATGATGTTTTAGAAGTAAAAGAAGGCGTTTTGTATATCAATGGAAATAAAGGAATCTTGCCTGATGGCTCGCAGTCTTACTATAAAATTGTAACCAAAGGTACCCCTATTGACTTTGAAGCTATTGAAGAAAACTACGATATTGATATCCGTTGGGAAGATAAAAACTTTCAATTGATGAATCTTCGACAGTTTTATCTACAAAGTGGTTATTATGAAATTAACCTTTCGGAAGATGCCGTTGAAAAAATCAGCAAACTCCCCATGGTAGCTTCTATTGAAATATTAGAGGTTGGCGGAAGCGGGCTATTTCCATTTACCCTCAATAATAAATGGACCATTAATAATTATGGACCGCTGAAGGTTCCTGCCAAAGGCGTTACCGTTCCTATTAACAAGGATAACATAGAAACTTACAGGCGCATTATTAGTAATTATGAAGGGCATACCCTGGATGAAAAAGATGGTAAATTTATCATTGATGGAGTAGCTACAGACAGTTATACATTTAAGTATGATTATTACTGGATGATGGGTGACAACCGACACAATAGTCAGGACAGCCGTTTCTGGGGTTTTGTTCCGGAAACCCATATTGTAGGGCGTGCAAGTCTTATCTGGTTTAGCTGGGAAAATGGTCCTCGTTGGAACAGGTTATTCAAATCAATAAAATAGCTTAACTTTATTGGCCGATTTTTAGAAAATCCTTCTCCAGCCGGGGAAGGATTTTTAGTCGGGTTAACCTTATAAAAAACGGATAAAAGAATGGCTCAAAAAAAACATACATTTTCATACGAATGGCTCGAAGGATCCAACGAATTGAATGCTGCAGATCAGGAATTGCTACAAAAAGCCCGGGAGGCTACTGTCCATGCGTATGCGCCTTACAGTAACTTCAGAGTTGCAGCAGTGGCACGATTAACCAATGGTGAAACGCTGGCAGCCACCAATCAGGAGAATGCAAGCTACCCTGTGGGAATTTGCGCAGAGCGAACCTTATTGAGTGCGCTATCAAGTGTATACCCCAACCAACCGGTAGAAACCATTGCCATCACCTATGTAAACGGGAACAGAGGGTTTTCTGCTAAACCAGCTACCCCTTGTGGAATATGCAGACAAAGCCTGCTTGAATTTGAACAGCGAACCGGAAAACCACTAAGAATCATAATGACTGGCACATCCGGCCCGGTGATGATTATGTCTTCGGCGGCCGATCTTTTACCCTTTGGGTTTGGCCCCGATGATTTGAAAGGCGATTTATAAAAGATTGGGTTGAAAACCCTTTCCGGAAAATTTAGCCTCATGGTCCAGCAACCATTTTTTGCGATGTAAACCCCAGGCGAAACCTGTGAGACTACCATTGGAGCCTATTATACGATGGCAGGGTACTACAACAGCGAGATGGTTTTTACCATTTGCTGCAGCAGCAGCGCGGATGGATTTTGGATTGCCAAGCATTACCGCTAACTCATGGTAAGAAACCCTTTCTCCATAACCGATTGTGATCAACTTTTCCCAGACCTGTTGTTGAAATGCTGTCCCAATTTGCTTGAAGGGAAAAGAGAATGTGCGCCTTTTGCCTTCGAAATATTCATGAAGTTGTTCTTCAGCCTTTTGCAACAAAAGATCTGCGGAGGAAATGGCTTCTACATTTTCCTCACCTGAAAATCCTATATGGGTCACAAAACCACCCTCGGCTTTTAAAAGGAGGTTTCCAATAGGGGTTGAAAATATTTTTTGATGCATATTGACGAACTAGAGTATTACAGCAAGCTGAGGAATTGAATAAATCTCCCAACGGAAATTTTAGTTCAATAATATTTTAGAAGAGGAAGAAAAGGACTTTTGCACGGCTTTGTTCGTTGGATTAAAGCGCCGCTGACTATAGTGCCAATGGAAACGCCTACCCATTAAGGCGGTTTAGTTTATGGATTCGTCTGGCTTTTCAATTCTTATGAAAGTGTCAAAATTGTAATTGTTTGAAGCAAAACAGAAATGCACGATTTCGTTTTGATAATTTAAAGATGAATAATGTAAGACAATTTAAAACTTTTGATAGCTTTATTCAATGATACAAATCTTTTGGATTTTCCACAAACTAGCTGCCAACCCGGTAATATAAAAACCGGAAAACTATCCATTCAATATATCCCGTTTCAATAAGTAATTAATTTTCAGTTTGTGGGATTAAAAACAATTTTGCCTATCCTTTAAAATACTGGCATTTGCATAAGTCAGTTTAACATCGTATGAGGTTTTCCAATCTGCATTCATTGCTGTACAATCCTTTTGTAATATCACAAAAGATCAATCTGATTGGAGATAATTGGCCTATCAGGAGGGGGTGCTCCATTGCCGCTAATCACCACATCCTAAAAAAGCTAAAATGTCTTAACCTACCTTTTGGCCATTGGTAACCGTTTTATCAGGTTGCAGCAAAACAACAGAACCATCTTGGTTGTACACCCCTAATACAAGACATTCACTTATAAAATCAGCTATTTGCCTTGGCGGAAAATTTACTACGGCAATTACCTGTCTACCTACCAACGCTTCCTGGTTATAGTGAACCGTTATTTGCGCGGAGGATTTTTTAATCCCGAGTTCACCAAAATCAATCCATAGTTTGTAAGCCGGCTTGTGGGCTTTGGGGAAGGTTTGCACCTTGCTGATGGTTCCTGACCGAAGGTCAATTTTTTCAAAATCTTCCCAAACAATGGTGTCCATTCTTTAATTCAATTGAATGTGATTGGCCAATTCGGAAGGATTATCGAAAACATGTACTTCGTTATAAAGGGTATCTCTTTCTACTGCTACCCTGCCCGCCTGATGGATCAGCGCCACAAGTTCCTGTGTACTCATTGCAGGGTTTTGCTCTTCGCTGCCTGCCATGCTGTAGATTTTGGTACTGTCGTCAATGGTGCCATCCACATCATTTACCCCAAAACTGAGGCTCATTTGTGCATTGTGCCTGCCAAGCATGGGCCAGTAAGCTTTTATATGCGGGAAATTATCCATGTATAAACGGGCAATGGCATACACCTTCATATCCTCAATAAGAGTGGTTTCGGGTACATGGCTCATTTCATTATCAAAATTGCGAAACTTAAGTGGGATAAAGGTATTAAAGCCACCGGTTTCGTCCTGCAGTTGACGTAATTGTTCCATGTGGTCTATGCGATGTTTGTGCGCTTCCACATGTCCATATAACATCGTGGCATTAGTATGCATGCCAAGTTTATGAGCGGTCTTATGTATATGTAACCAACCAGCTCCATCAACTTTGTCGTTGGAGATTTTTTCGCGAACCTCAGCATCGAAAATTTCTGCACCACCGCCTGGCAGCGATTGTAAGCCGGCTTCGTGCATCAGCTTCATGCCCTCTTCTATACTTACTTTGGCCTTACGGAACATATAGTCGAGTTCCACGGCAGTAAACCCTTTAATATGCAGATCGGGACGGTGGGCACGTATTTGACGGAGCAAATCCATAAAATAGTACATATCCATTTTGGGGTGTACCCCACCTACAATGTGTACTTCGGTAACTGGTTTACCATCATAGCTTTTTACAATATCGAGCATTTCGTCAATACTAAGTTCCCATCCGGCTTCCCGGTTTTTGTACAATTTGCTGTAAGAACAGAATTTGCAGCTAAATACGCAAACATTGGTGGGTTCAATATGAAAATTTCGGTTGAAATAGGTTTTTTGTCCATGCATGCGTTCACGTACATGATTGGCGAGTGTACCCAACCAACCCACGCTGGCTTTTTCAAATAAAAGCAGCCCTTCTGCGGGATTCAGGCGCTCTCCTGCCAATACTTTTTCACCAATTTTAATCAATTGTGGCTCTTCAGTAGCCGACTTCAAAATATGTTTAGTTGCTGTCATAGTCCTTATTATATATACAAAAGTACAACCAAGGGCGTGTATAGGTTCAAAATCACTATTTTCGGCGTTTATTCTAACAGTTCATTTAACAAATACAACCGCATGCAGCGCTTTCATGGTGTTATTGGTATTTTACTGATTCTGGGTCTGGCCTTTTTATTTAGCAATAATCGCCGGAAAATTAACCTCCGGCTTGTATTGAGCGGTATCGTACTACAAATTGTAATTGGGTTATTGGTATTGAAAGTGCCCTTTATTACGTCCTTCTTTCAAAAACTGGGACATGGCATGCAGCGTATTGAAGAATTTGCGAAGGCGGGTGCCAATTTTGTGTATGGAGGCATCGCTTCCATTGGCCGAGATGGACAGGCCGCCGATTATGCGACTCCCGGCATGTTTGTATTTGCCTTTAATGTGGTTTCCACCATTATCCTGGTAACCGTTATTGTAGCTGTTTTATACCATTTACGTATCATGCAGTTTATTGTTTCTATTGTGGCCAAAGCCATGAACTTTATTATGCGGGTAAGCGGTGCCGAAGCCCTGAGCAATGTAGCGAGTGCCGTTGTCGGACAGATTGAAGCACAGGTAATGATTCGCCCTTATCTGGCAGGAATGACCCGAAGCGAACTGCTTGCTAGTATGAGCGGAAGTCTTGCGTGTATTGCAGGAGGCATTCTGGTAGTATATGCCAATATGGGCGCCAATGCCGGGCTCGATCTGGCACCTAAACTGATTACAGCAAGCCTTATGGCAGCACCCGGTGCGCTGGTTATTGCCAAAATCGTTTTCCCGGAAACCGAGGAAAGCCAGACCATGGGTAAGGTGAAACTTGATGTAAAAAGCCAATACAGCAATATTATTGATGCCGTAAGTCACGGCGCAAGTGATGGCATGAAAATTGGCATGAACGTTATTGCTATGCTGATTGGTTTTATCGCTTTGATTGCTTTTATCGATTATTTGCTCATTAGTATTGGACATATTTTTAATCCTGGTTTTGATCTGAGTCTTAATTTTATTTTTGGAAAATTATTTACCCCGATGGCCTGGTCAATGGGAATACCCAATGCCGATGTAGCCAATGCTGCGACTCTTTTGGGGCAGAAACTCACCATCAATGAGTTTGTGGCATTTACCAATATGACCAACAAAACAGTTCCGATTGTTACGGAGAAAGGATTGCTTATTGTAAGTATCGCGATTTGCGGATTTGCCAACTTTAGCAGTGTCGGCATGCAGATTGGAGGTATTGGAGAACTTGCTCCTACCCGCCGTGCAGACCTCGCCAAACTGGGATTGAAAGCCCTGCTATGTGGTACGCTGGCAAGTTATCTTTCAGCGACACTGGCCGGTATTATTATTGGATAGATCGTAATACCCCCTGATAAGAGGAAAAGGCTTTTGAGGATTATGCTTTAAAACATACCCTCAAAAGGCTTTTTATATTTCTTACTTTCTACGGGTATCAATGATGTATTGAATTTTCCATATACCGTCACTTTTTACCAATTGAAAGGAGTTGACACCTGCATGGCTCTTTTTCTTCTCAACAAAAAATTCATAGGGCGTCCATACACTGGCGAGGGCACCATCAATATGAATGGCACCGAACGCAATTTTCTCCTCTAGCTCTCCGGGTTTTTTGGAACCAACACTTCCACCAAAAGCTGTAATAGATTGATTACGAACAGATACTTTACCATCGGGACTTACTGCAATGGTTTGAAGTTTTCCTTCTGGCATAAAAGCATTTACTACGCCTGCTGAATCGGCATTGAGCATGGCTTCAAACAAACGATCCACCGCCTGCTTTACCAAAGCTTCCTCAGACTGCCCATATCCGGAGATGGCAGTTGCCATATAAAAAAGGGTACCTGTAAGTGTTCTCAAAACTGTTCGCATATTAAAGCTTTATTTATGAAGATACATTTCTATAAACCCGTTATTCATCGTTATGCAATAATCATTTATTGCCTGGCAGGTTATTAGAAGTGTCAAAATGTAAATCAGGTTGAAAATGGCCGCCATACAAAAACTATAAACGGTTGTTAAATAAACAGATCAGCAATAACAAAAAAAGCAAAAACCACACTAGCAATACCGTTAGCAGTCATAAAAGCAATATTTACCCGGCTCAGGTCACCGGGCTTAACAATACTATGCTGGTAGATGAGCATGGTAATAAATACACCCACCCCAATCCAATAGAAAATACCGAATCCACCGAACCAACCGGCAATTATAACCAAAAGCGCGGCTGCCGCATGCAACAATCTGCTTACCAGCAATGCACGGGCTGTGCCAAGTGCTACGGGTATACTTTTCAATCCCTCTTGCCGGTCAAAGGCTTCATCTTGTAAAGCGAAAATAATATCGAACCCACTTACCCAACAAAGCACCACAAATGAAAAGAGCACTGGTAATAAGGCAAAACTACCCATCACGGCAAGGTAGGCTCCAATCGGTGCGAGGCTTAAACCCAGCCCCAATACCAGATGGCAAAGAGGGGTAAATCGTTTTGTATAACTATAAAAAAGAATGACAAACAAAGCCACCGGACTTAATACAAAACAAATAAAATTGAGGAACCAGGTGGTGACAATAAAAATCACACAATTAATCATGGTAAACAAAAGGGCACTATTTGCCGAAATGATACCAGATGGAATTTCGCGAATGGCGGTCCGGGGGTTTTTAGCATCAAATTGCCGGTCGAGGTAACGGTTAAAGGCCATGGCTGCAGAACGGGCACTGACCATGCAAATTAAAACCAAAACAAAAAGCAGGTATGGAGAAGTAATTACATCAGATGTAGACCATCCCGGTTCTGTTTTAAAAAGAAAATACTTTTGCAGATAACCGGCAGGCATTTGAGACATGGCCAGAAAAAAACCAATCAAAGCGAAAGGCAAGGCAAAAATTGTATGAGAAAATTTTACAAGAGACAAATAGTGCTTTACCGTTGGCATGCTGCAAAGTTCAATAATTTCAGGCAAATACCCGCTCTGTAAGTTTGTACAGAACAATTCCGGCAGCCACACTAACATTCAGCGAATGCTTGGTTCCCATTTGAGGTATTTCTATAGCTGCATCACAAACATCCATCACTTTATCTTGCACTCCTTCCACTTCATTACCAAAAATGATGGCTAGTTTCTGATTCTTGTCTGCCTGCCAATTCGGTAATTCCATACTACCCGCAGCTTGTTCTACTGCAATCAGGGTATAGCCTTCCTCTTTAAGGGTCAAAAGACGATCGATAATTTCCTGTTGATATTCCCAGGCTACAGTCTCAGTAGCTCCCAGTGCTGTTTTTTGAATATCCCGGTGGGGCGGACGCGGCGTAAATCCGCAAAGCCATATTTTTTCTATTAAAAAAGCATCAGAGGTCCTGAAAATACTTCCCACATTGTGCATACTGCGCACATTATCCAGTATCACTACCATTTTTTGTTTTTCACTCTCCTTGAAGTCTTCTACCGATTTACGGTTCAACTCCTCCATAGTACGCTTTTGTAACATATTTCTTCTTATACTTTATCGTTCCATTACCAACCAACCCCAGGCTTTCAAATCAAGTTTTCTGCTTTGAGCAAAATCATAGACTTTTTCTTCAAATACCTCTTGAAAAACCCCATGCACCCGTTGGTCGTGCAAATCGAGCTGAATAGGTTCAGCGGAAAGATTTAATACCACCAGCACCTGCCGAACACCCTCTCTTCGCAAAAATGCAAAAATAAATTCAAATGAGCAGTTCAGCAGATAAGTCAATCCTGTATTACTTCCTGCATTTAAAGCCGGATTCGATTTCCTCAGTCCGAGGAGTGTCTTATAAAAGGACTCCAATTTCAGTTTGGGCTTCCAGTCTAGTTCATCCTTTTCAAAAAAGGCCAGTCTGCGTACATTTGGTATCTCCTGTCCGCTGTAAATGAGCGGAATGCCATCCCAGGTAAGGGTAAAAACAGCCATGGCAAGAGCCGCCCCATTGTATTTTTCATACTCGGTACCGTTCCAACTGTTTTCGTCGTGGTTGGTGGTAAAAAATAATTTCTGAGCCCCCTGAGGATAATCGTCATGGTAGCTATACAATACCCTATCTATAACCTTTACCGCTTTTGCCTCCTTTATCATTACTGTACTTGCATGCATCCACTCCCAGGTGTAGGATACATCAAAAACAGGATGGTACTCAGTACTATCTGTTTCTGCCAGCCAGTACAGAGGCTTTATTTTATCTAAAAAACGGCGGGCCTTTTCCCAAAAGTCCAAGGGTACAAGATGTGCCATATCACAGCGAAATCCATCTATATTACAGGTTCGCACCCAAAATGCCATCGCTTCAACCATAACTACCCTTAAAGCAGTATTTTTGTAATCAAGATCAATCACATCATGCCAATGATTACGCTCAGTAAAATCCCCTTTTTCATCTTTTGCAAAATACTCAGGGTTCGATAGCGTCCATTCATGGTCCCACCCGGTATGCTTGGCCACCCAGTCTATCATCACCTTCATCCCTAACGAATGGACTTTTTCAACAAGAATTTTAAAATCATCTAAGGTCCCATATTCAGGATTTATTTGAACATAACTGCTGCAAGCATAATAACTCCCAAGAGTTCCCTGTTTAATCTTTTGCGAAATGGGTGTAACAGGCATAAACCAAAGCGTTTCAACACCCATTTTTTTTAGCCTTGGCAAATGTTTAGCAAAAGCATTGAAAGTACCCTCGGGGGTATACTGACGCGTATTTACTTCGTAGATATTGGTATTTTTGCTCCATTCAGGGGGTTGAAATAGTTTACTTTCTACCATAATGCTGCTTTGCGTAAAGGTAAGTTTAATAAGGTTCAAACCTTTATAGTCTGTTGCAGGTAGGTAACCAGTTATTACCTTCACCCGGCTTTTATGATCAGTAAAACTTTTTTCAACCAATATCCAAAGCTCGTTTCTTTTCTTGGAGCTCGTTTCTTTTTCATTATGGCCCTACAAATGGTAAATGTAGGGGTAGGATGGTTTTTATATGACCTTACCGGAAATCCTCTTGCCTTAGGTTGGGTGGGGTTAAGTGAAGTAGTACCCGCCATCAGCCTGTCACTATATGCTGGTCACACAGTAGACCGCAGCGACAAACGTAGATTACTAAGAAGAGGAATGATGGCTTATTGGCTGGCGGTAATGTGCCTTGCCATGGTTACCTCCACATTTTTTATGGAAGACTTCGGAAAGTTTAGTGTGGAAGTATTAATTTATCTCCTGATATTTTGCACCGGAATTTTCCGTGCTTTTACAGGCCCCACCTTTCAAGCTATCATTGCTCAACTAGTACAAAAAACAGATTTGCCAAAAGCCATCACCCTCAGCACCACTACGTGGCAAACCGCATCGGTAGCGGGTCCGGTCTTAGGGGGTATCCTTATTGCTGCCATTGGAACCTCCAATATGTTTTTTCTTTCTTTGGTAATGGTTACCGCAGCCATTGGGCTTATCAGTAAAATACCTTCTTTACCAGTTCAACATTCAGCCTTGGGTCAGCGTACCTGGGACAGTGTAAAAGACGGACTGAGGTTTGTGGTAAAAACCCGGGAGGTTTTAGGTGCTATGTGTGTAGATATGTTTGCTGTTTTATTTGGAGGCGCCACCGCTATGCTTCCTGTGTTTGCTAAAGACATTTTGCATGTAGATGCCTCGGGAATGGGGGCATTAAAGGCTGCACAGGGAATAGGTACCGTACTGATGCTGTTTATACTAAATCGCTACCCGCTCAAAGGAAATCAAGGTAAAATTATGTTGAGATGTGTGGCACTTTTTGGGATATGCATCCTTGTATTTGCTCTCTCCAAAAGCTTTGTACTTTCCTTTGCAGCCTTGTTTTTCAGCGGTGTTTTCGATTCGGTAAGCATGTTGGTGCGTTCCACCATTCTGCAGATGTATGTTCCGGATGAAATGCGGGGCAGGGTTAGTTCGGTCAACAGTATGTTTATCAATAGCAGTAACGAATTGGGGCAGTTTGAAAGTGGGATAGCGGCAAGGGCTATAGGCACTGTTCCATCAGTAATTTTCGGCGGAAGTATGACCCTGATTGTAGTGTTGGTTGCCTGGTGGAAAGCCCCTACCCTTCGGAAGCTTCAGTACTAAAAAAAGCGCCATCCCTTTTTTAGAAAGGAAGACGCTTTTAGTCTATAATATTTGTTCCTTTGATTTGAAAAAACAATTTTTTTTCATTCGGCTATCAGGAGGAAATAGTTCTTTTTTCCTTTTTGCACAAGCAGGTATTTGCCATGCATCAGCATGGTCGAATCTAAATTAGTTTCTATCCCTTCCACTTTTATTTTGTTGATCTGCACTCCACCGCCTTGTACCATTTTACGTGATTCCCCTTTACTTGGAAAAACACCGGAATCGGCAAGGACTGAAACCACATCATACCCTGATACAATTTTTTCCAGCGGAATATTTTTAGCAGGCACGCCATCCAAAACCTGAAGCAATTCCCTTTCGCTAAGGCTTAACAGCGTTTCGCCTGTAGCATTGCCAAAAAGAATACTGGAAGCATTAATGGCAAATTGGAGTGCCGCATCGCCATGTACCAATTTAGTCACTTCTTCTGCCAGCTTTTTTTGAATGGGTCGCAAATGGGGAACAGCAACCTGTTCTGCATCGAGTGCTTCAATGGTTGATTTATCCAAAAAGGTAAAAATCCGGACCCATCGGGCAGCATCTTCATCGGCAGCATTCAACCAAAACTGATAAAACTGGTAGGGGCTTGTACGGTTGGGGTCAAGCCAAATATTTCCTTTCTCCGTTTTACCAAATTTCCCCCCATCTGCCTTAGTAATCAGTTTACAGGTAAAGGCAAAAGCCTCTCCTTCTCCGCCCGTCATTCTCCTGATAAGTTCGGTACCAGTGGTAATATTTCCCCATTGATCGCTCCCCCCCATTTGAAGTTTTACGCCCTTATTCTTGTAAAGCCAGTAAAAGTCGTAGCCCTGCATCAATTGGTAGGCAAATTCCGTATAACTGATTCCGGTATCTCCATCAATGCGCTTTTTTACACTGTCTTTTGCCATCATGTAATTGACAGTAAGATGTTTACCTACATCCCGTAAAAAGTCAATAAACCTGATTTCTTTAAACCAATCGTAATTGTTTACAATTTGTGCTGCATGGGGAAGTTGTGGGTCAAAATCGAGAAATTGGGCGAGTTGCTTTTGAATGCCCATTATATTTTTATTAAGTGTTTCTTCATCAATCAGGTTTCTTTCCTCACTTTTCATACTAGGGTCCCCAACCATTCCGGTAGCCCCACCCACAAGCGCAATAGGCCGATGCCCTGCTTTTTGCAAATGCATCAGTAAAACGATAGGTACAAGGCTTCCTATATGAAGGCTATCAGCCGTAGGATCAAATCCGATATAAGCTGTAGTCATCTCTTTGTTTAATTGTTCCTCGGTTCCAGGCATGATATCCTGCAACATCCCACGCCATGCTAATTCCTCTACTACATTCATCCTTTTCATTTTTCAGCTCGTTATTGGTTATTTTTTGTTGAAATGTGACACAAATAACAATAAATCAACACTTAAAGCGTCAATATTGATGTTTAACAAGTTTCTACGGAAAAACAAATTCCGTAAGAGAATTAGTATATTTGAGGTTTAGAGCCAAGCCTTTCTATTAAATTTAAGAAAAAAACTGACAATTAAACTCAACAAGACACGAAAATAGACAAATGACTATTAAAAATCATTTTGAGTTCCAGCAAATAAAACGAAACAGACAATTTACACGTATATAATATATAAAACAAAGTAAGAAATTTATCCTGTGAAAAAGCTTTTAGTCATTATCTTCTTGTCACTTGCTTGTCAAAGCCAAGGTTGGTCACAAACCTATGGTAATGAATGGATTGACTTTTCAAAGACTTACTTTAAATTTCCAGTTAGGGATGTTCGTTTTTTCCGAATC
>JBBQXO010000085.1:0-20446 GCA_038209595.1 Chitinophagales bacterium | reverse complement strand
CCTTTTTTACCGTTTTTCTTGACAATTGGAGACTTGCAATAAAAGCAATTTTTTTACTCATAAGCATAAATTCCATTCAAAGCTAATACAGGCGAGACTTACAGAGAATTATAGCCTACTTTTTGTCCATTAACCCTATTTTTTATCCAAAACACAAAGTGCCCCAATGAATATCATCATTTAACTTAAGGGGAATTCAGTAATAATATTTTAAAGAGGGAGTTTGAGTAACATAGCAGAGATTTTTAAAACGAGCATCGGTTGAAAGATTTTTACCTCAAAACCTTTTTTATTTTCCGGGAGAATTGTATGCTGAGAAACCGACTCTTCTCCCGGCATTTGTTGGATATCCATTCCAAAGGAAGAAGCACTCACTCCATTGAGTAAAGGAATCTATCAGCTTGATTAGGGAGATATCAGTGCCAGCTACCTTCGCTGCAAGTGTGGTCAAATCGGAAAATGTGTGATCTAATTCCGTGTAATCCAGGTCAAACTCACTCAAGGCAAGCAATCGCTCAAACTCGTTATATGGAATTGATTTAATTTGGCTAATTTGGTTTATTTTGGAGCGCAAATAAGGATTAAAAGATGGCATGTAAGCTAACTATTCCTGTTCGTACGGAGATTAAAACAAGCACCATTTAAGGATAAAAAACTTTTCCAAAAGGAATTTTCAATTTAGAAAACATGAAAAAGAATCTTACTCTTTTACTTTTATCAGTACTTATTGCTATAGTGGATAGCTCTGGTCAAAAGCGAAATAAAATCGCCGTTGGACAAATCACCACACCTTATGGAAAAATTCTGATCAGCCTTGATCCAAAAACACCAAACCATCGGGAAAGCTTTATAGAACTTGCAAAAGCCGGCTACTGGGATTCCTTAACCTTCAATCGTGTCATCCCAAATTTTGTAGCTCAGGGAGGCTGCCCGGATACTGAGGCAGGATTTAAAGACCCCAAATATTTACTTGAACCGGAATTCCATCCAGAACTTACTCATAGCTATGGAGCGGTTGGTGCGGGAAGAGATGATAATCCTGGAAAACGATCTGCAAGATGCCAATTTTACATCGTCACAAATCGGAAAGGTGTTCATAGATTGGATGGAGATTACACCATTTTCGGTCAGGTTATTCAAGGAATGGAGATTGTAGAAAATATCGTTGCTGTTGAAAGAGATAAAAAAGATGAGCCTTTAAAACCCATAAATATAAATATTGATATTATTTATTTAAATCAAAAGAAATACAAGCAATCGCCTAATTAATCAATCGATTAGAAGGTGATAAAATCTCATGTATGTAACAATCGTAATTTTTACTACAATTATTAATATGCCTACATGTTACATATCTAGAAAAATAATTCTTATATTAACCCTTCATGCTATTTTTAATAAGAAATATGTATTGCGGATTAAAAGAAAATCACATCCTCCAAAAGAAACCATTTGATTGAAATATCAACAAGATAAATGCAAAAATAGGAATGATGATTGGAGCTTTAGACCTGCCTTATTTATAAACTAACCAGGTTTTTAGAATGTGCCTCTTTCTCTACAAATATCATTTTTTGATAATAAATCCTGTAATTTCCCGCTTCACTCTTTAATTTATTTCATGAAGCGAATAATTTTTCTCCTGTTTTGCGGGGTCAGCCTGATTTCTACTGCACAATCCATAACCGGTTTTGTAAATCCGGCAAAACAAAAAGAAGATGAAAAACAATTTTTACAAGCTATTCAACCAGCTAGTATTGGCAGCATGATTAAAACCCTGAGCGAAAAACAACACCATTTAGGTTCTCCCGGCAGCAAAGCAGTAGCGGAAAAAGTATTGGGATGGATGAAAAGCTGGGGCCTCGATGCCAACATAGAAACTTATCAGGTCCTTTTCCCTACACCAAAAACACGTTTATTGGAAATGGGAAACTATAAAGCTATCCTCAAAGAAGCTTCGTTTAAAGAAGATCCGTCCACCGGGCAGGCCAACGAACTGCCTACCTACAATGCTTTTAGTGCCGATGGTGATGTAACCGCTCAATTAGTATTTGTAAATTATGGTATCCCCGATGATTACGAGATGCTGGAACGGATGGGCATTTCTGTAAAAGGCAAAATAGTAATTGCCAAATATGGCAGAAGCTGGCGGGGCATAAAACCCAAGGTGGCGCAGGAACATGGCGCTATTGGCTGCTTGATTTACAGCGATCCTGAGGAAGACGGATACCGCAAGGGGGACGTATATCCAAAGGGAGCTTTTAAACATGAAAGCGGCGTGCAGCGCGGTTCGGTGATGGATATGCCGGTTTATCCCGGAGACCCTTTAACCCCCAACGTGGGTGCTACCAAAGATGCTAAAAGACTGGACAGGATGGAAGCAACCAACCTGCTTAAAATACCTGTTTTGCCTATCAGCTATCAGGATGCCCAACCTTTGCTGGCAGCTTTGGGAGGGCCGGTAGCTCCGCCCGATTGGCAGGGTGCCTTACCCATTACCTATCATGTTGGTCCCGGCACACAAGCAGTCCATTTAAAAATGGTCTTCAACTGGGATATGGTCAATTGTTACAATGTGATTGGTACCATCAAAGGGAGTCAATACCCCGATGAATGGGTGATACGGGGCAACCACCACGATGCCTGGACGTATGGGGCCAATGACCCGCTCAGCGGTTTGGCCGCCCTGCTTGAGGAAGCGAGGGTTTTGGGAGAAATGAGTAAAAAAGGTTGGAAACCAAAACGCACCATGATGTTTTGCGCCTGGGATGGGGAAGAACCCGGACTGCTAGGCAGCACCGAATGGGTGGAAGACCATGACGCGGAATTACAACAAAAATGTGTGGCATATATCAATAGCGATGGCAACGGCCGCGGTTACCTTGGCGCAGGTGGCAGTCATGCCTTGGAAGTACTGGTAGAAGAAGTATCTAAATCCGTAACAGATCCACAAACCATGGTTTCAGTATTTGAACGCAAAAAAGCAGCCGAATTTGTAAACGCATCTTCCTTTTCGGCTAAAAAAACAGCTATGGCCAGTAAAACGGCTACCCTGAGTGCATTGGGTTCGGGTAGTGATTATTCTGCATTTTTACAACACCTCGGGCTGCCCACTTTAAACCTTGGCTTTGGCGGCGAAAGCAGTGGAGGCGAGTACCACACCAACTTTGATACCTATGCACATTATGAAAAATATAAGGATCCCGGGTTTGCTTATGGGGCTGCTTTAAGTCAGGTGGCTGGTTTATCCGCGCTCAGACTCGCTTCTGCTGATATCTTACCTTTTGATTTTACCCGGTTGTATAAAACCGTTGACGGCTATTTACAGGACCTGCAAAAAACAACAGACAACCTGCGGGAAGTGACTGCTATTGAAAACAAAGCCATTGCTGATAGCCTGTACCAGTTAGCGCAAAATCCGGAAGCACCTTTGGCACCTCCTGCTACTCAAAAAGAAGTGCCTTTTCTCGATTTTTCGCCCATACAAAATGCGATGGTTGCACTTGAAAAAACCACTACTGCTTTAAAGGAAAAAACGGCCGCAATTGCCACTGATCCTTCAAAATGGGCTAATTGGAATAAGGTTCTTTATCAGGCGGAACAACAATTGCTCAGTCCTGATGGATTACCCCGCAGAGGGTGGTATCGGCATACCTTATATGCACCTGGATTTTATACAGGATATGGAGTAAAAACATTGCCGGGGGTTCGTGAGGCTATTGAACAAAGAGCATTTGAAGAAGCGCATCAGCAAATTCAAATTTTAGCCGTGGCATTAGAGCAATTGAACATTCACTTAAATAAATTAATAAAGCAATAGTGGAAAATTAAGGGATCGTATTTTATAAAAATTTCTTTAAGGCAGAATAGTATCTATAATTATTTAATAGGAACCAGCATCATGGATACTTTCCTGTCGTAGGCATTAGCAGCAGGTTTTACAGGTAGTTTTAAAGTAATTGCTGTTTTTATTTGGTTTTCTTTTATATCCATGGTTTTTAGGAATTGTGCTACCACATCAATTCTTTTTTGGGCTAATCTTTTATTTAGAGCCGGAGAACCGGTAGCATCCGTATGACCATCCAGCAAAATAAAGTGAGATACCAAAAACGAACGTACTTCTCTAGTCCAGGTTTGTATAGCCGAACGGGTATTTATATCAAGCGCAGCGCTTCCGGAGCTGAAATAAATATTGGCAGGTTGAGGAGCTGGAATTTTAACTGTATCGATAAATATGGTATCTATTATTTTTTTCGATTGGGGCAGTGCAACCACCTGTAAGGCAACAGGAGCACCTGGTAACCGAACCGTATCCCTTTGAATAATGGTATCAACACGCGTAGCAGGAGGCAAAACAGCCTTAGCTACCAAGGTATCAGGTTCTGAAGGTGTAATTATCCAAATCGTATCTTTTACGGTTTCTACTGGTACACTATTCAAAATAGGATCAGGCGGTGCTGCCCGTTCTTTTTTTTTTACAGCCTCTTGCAAACTAACGGACGCAGCGATTAAACTTGTTTGCATCGCAAGATCCCTGCGAAGTCTGGAAATTTCCCGTTCCAGACCTTTATTTTCTTCCACCACCACTACTTGAGCAGGCACCCTTCTTGACTCCGATGCATCGTATCTGATTCGATCATTCCCCGGATTATTTTCTGCAACAGATCGTTTATCTTCCATAATAAATTTTCTTTCTGGTTCCGGGTTGGATTCTATTGCGTTTGCTGAGGTGCCTTTATCGGGATTCTTTTCCTGCAAGCCTTTAATACTATCAAGTCGCTTCTGGAGTTTTAGCCGTTCCTCCATAAAGATTTTCATTTGTATAGAATCAAGGCGCCGCAGTGTATCTAAACTCCTTAGTCGCAAGGACTGTTCGGCATTTCTACGTAGCAGATAATCCACTTCCTGTTTCCGGATGGTCAAAATACTATCGGAAACTCTAGCAGCATTGCCAATTTCCAATTTGGCAGGATTTGCTGCAGGTAAGCGGTTATTAATGATAAGCGTATCCTGCTTTTTCTGACCCGCAGCCGTATCCCTGCTATTGCCTGCGAAATTATTGATGATAACATTTACTGCCGGTGCCTGCCTCGGAAGCGTTTCTTCCTTTCGGAGGTTTTCTTGCTTCAGTTCCTCTATAATTTTGTTGCGCAAGGCAACGCTATCTGTTATCTTTCTTAAACTATCAATGGTTCTCAAATAACTTTTTTCGCGTTGGCTAAAACTACTGCCCATTAACGGAATAGAATCATCCGACTGAATAGAATCTTTTTGAATAGCTGCTTCACGCCATTTATTTAGTGTTTTTAAGATTTTTGAAGGTTTGCCATGAGTAATCCCAATTTTAAAACCTGCATGTACATCTACCGATGGCAGTTGTTTATTGAACAGGTAACTACCTATATTATTAGAACCTAAAAATACAGGACCCATACGCAACGTCAAACCAACATCCGTACGCTCATGTAAGCTTGTGCGTGTAACGGGCAAGTATATACCTAAAGCCCTCGATTCAAAACGGGGTGTAATCGCAAACCATTCTACTGGCCTCAATCTCACATCTACATCCTCGTACAAACTGGTTAAAGGAGTATATACGGCAGCGTTCAGGTAAAAACCTTTATGTATTCGCAAGTCAAAATTGGCACTCAATGCCGCCGGAGTAGCTACGGTAAAATTGCCCCGCGAATCATTGCGGTACTGAACCTGATTGGCATAAGCCGTATCGAAATCAGAAAAGTTACCTGCCCTCACATTTCCAAAGTTCCAATTAGAAAAATTGGCAGAATGATCATTAGTAAATGGTTGTTTATCAAAGGTAAAACGACCTCCATCCATAATGGCCGCTGCAAGGCGGAAAGTATATTTGTTCAGGTCGCGGCGCTCCCTGAGGGAGCTATCCACACCTATATATTTATACTTCTTAAAATTGCCACGGAATTCGTAAGTAAATCCGGCATCCCAACCAAACTGATGGTCTTCAATATCTTTAAAAAAACTTTGCGTATCAAAACCATCCATGTCTGCCTGTTGTGATCTGTAATAACGAATACGGGGAGATTGTAGTGAAAGTTCCTGTGAACTATTAAAATTTGCTTGTAAATCGTTGCTTTGAATGAGCGCACTCGCCTGCCCCATGAGCCATTTACCGGTAATACCTACCTTTAGAAAATGAGGACCTGAATTATATAAAACCCGGGCATAAGTTAACCCTACTTCCTGCCAGCGCAGAAAATTAGTTTCGAGTCCGCTATTATCTTCAAAACGCCCCTGCAAAGCAGGGTTATCCAATGCCTCGTAAATCAATTGTGCCGTGTTTCTTGCCATACCGAAGGTTTGAAAACCTACCCTCGATTGAATATTCAACCCGATGGCTGATTTAGGTCCTGTAGTAATCATTAATGACAACGGCGCCTGAACCCTTGTATTAAAAAGGCCATTCACCCTTGAAGTAGAAGAGGCATCCTGTAAACTTAAAAGGTCCCTGCGTACCGCTCCATAATCATTATTATAAGGACTTTTAAAAAATAAACCTCTGTAAAAAGCATCCCGCTTGATGTCTACCAAATTATTATCAAAATAAGAACTGATAGAAAACAGGTTGATATCAAACTTGTGACGACTATCTGCAATACTGCTTGGATTGAGGGTAAGACCTGTAACTCCGCTATAATTACCAGACCCTAATCCAATAAATTGCTGTGCATAATTATTGATGATAGATGCAAAAAGTAATACAAATAGTAAAGTAAATTTATTTAATTTCATATAATATTTTTAGTGTATCCCCACAACTCACAGAGACTACTTTTAAAAGAAACACCTACCTATACACATCGGCAGATTTTGGTAAAATGTAATGCTTAATGCTCATGGCTGATGTCTACTCTGCCCGTTGGTAAGTATTTACCAAAATGAATGAACACCAGAGTTTTGTATCAGAAAATGGCATTATCCATGCATAGAATTATTCCCTTTCTAACACAGCATTAGAATATAAAGAAAATATAAATATGATTTAATTTATATTATATAAGTGATTTATCCAATGACTCCAGACATCATTATGAGAAATCCTACGTCAGCTATTTGATATAAATATAATAACTGATAAAAAAATATTAATTCCTATTCTATAGGAAACAATCAAAACAAGATAATTGGATTAAAGTAAATGGTTAAAAAATATATTTCAAGAATGGTGGTTTAACTATTTAAAGGTACAAAATATCTAATAATAAACATAAAATACACCTCATTTAACAGATTTTATGTGAATTATATAAATGTACCAGAGATTTATATATGTGTTCAGCACAAGTAGCAGGTTAAACGTGAAAAAGCATACTGCAAACATGAAAATAAAAACGATTCACCATTCACGTTTAATGGATAGATGCATGCTAATATAAATAACATAACTCTTAGGATGGAATTAACCCTATATATTTGAAAAGGAACCTGGGTGTTTGCGGAGCCATTATAATAGATAATTCCGCTGACTCGTAATAACCTGGCATAAACTCTTCGGCAAATCCTGACAAATTCAAATAAAATAATTGGGTAATTTTAATTTTACCTTCTATTTTCGATCAAACTTAGTTCATCAAATCAATGTCGCCCAAGCAATACATTAGAACAAAAGCACGAAGTCTTCCCATTGCTTTTTGTAAGGTAAATACCGAATGGGAAGAATCCGGTATGGCTCAGGTGGTTGTAGCTCGTCAACATATCACAGGCCAATTAACCGGGGCAGTTTTCCTAATTGACCTTAAATGCCTTGGTGTAAAAGATGCTTTTTTCTTTTTTAATCAAACAAAGGAAGATATAAACAAACTTTTTTTTGACCATGAGGGTCTCCTTTTACTAGATATCCCCTACAATCTTGCACATAATATTATTTATGCCGGTCATGATTATGCCTTAGATTTTCATATAAATCCTTCAAATGAATTCGAAATTGCCAAATACATATTAGAAGAAGACAATGAGGCGATACCCATTATTGAAATTGAAACCGGGTACAAAGACAAGCCCTGGCTTATGGAAAACATCCCAGGCCAATATAGCTATGCTCTTACTATGTTGAAAAAACATGCCGGTGAAGGCAATTATTTTTATACCATCGGTCAAACAGACCCAGATGATGAGGAATTTGAAATTCATGAAAAACCAGATGAGGAGGACAAGGAGGAGTCATAGTTAAAGTAAAAGCGAGTATAATTGGGTGTAATAGCCATTAGGATGCTTTCACCTGAAACGGCTACCTGTAAACGTCCCCATTCTTCGACCATTTGTGTTTTGAGTTAATAACAGTTTTATCAACTCTAAATTTTACAATTTTAAAGAAACGATTTTCTGAAAGCCAAATGAAGGAAGCTATTCTTTGAGAGAAAAGGCTATGGTCTCCTGCTTTGAAAAAATATTGACTCCGAAAAGCCGCCCTAAAAAATTGCTATTAATGGTTGAAAAGCAGAAAATTATGATTAAAAGTAAACTCTATTTATCCGGAGGCAGATCAAACCTTCTCCGACTCGATAAAATACATGTCTACATCGCCCATATTTTTAGCATGTACTTTACCTCTGTAGTTGCATTCAAATCGGTCCTTTACCATTTCGTAAGTTCTTGCCGAAATATTGACTCTGCCAGGGGTTCCATTGGTTTCCATTCGGCTGGCAATATTTACGGTACTGCCCCAAATGTCGTATGCGTATTTGGTTTTACCAACCACTCCGGCTACAACAGGTCCCACATGCACGCCAATCCGGATTTCCCAGCCCATCATGTTTTTTTCTTCCCAGCGTTTATTATTTTTTTCTAAAAAAGCCAGCATTTCCAATCCGGCTTTAATTATCTTATAAGCATGATCTGTATTCGCCGAGGGAATATTTCCTGCACACAAATAGGAGTCTCCAATGGTCTTTATTTTTTCTAGCCCATATTTCTCTACAATAATATCAAATGCCATAAAACACTGATTTAACTCACTCACCAATTCATTTGGTGCCATATTATCGGCGATTTTTGTAAATCCAAAAAAATCAGTAAATAAAACAGAGACTTCTTCATACTGCTTTGGAACGGATGTCCCATTTTCTTTTAATTCTTCCGCTACTTCCTTTGGTAAAATATTGAGCAGCAGAGTTTCAATTTCATCATTCTGCTTATCAAGTATAGAATTGGTCTTCGACTTTTGCAAATAGTTACGATAAATGATAATAGCAATCACTAAAATCAACCCTAACCCTATTGTGGTTGCGGTCCTTGCTTGCTTCTCAGACTGTATCTTGGCTTGTTGTAAGGAAATTTCTCCTTCTTTTTTTGATAATTCAAAATCAAACTGCAATTGGTTTAATCTCTTTTTGCTTTCAATATTATATAAGGTATCCTTAATATTGGCATATTTGGTTTGAAACTGGTAGGCATTTGTATAATCCCGATTTAAAGAATAAGCGGATGCCATTTCCTGATACAAGTCCTTTAATTCAATATTTACATCATCCATGTTTTCAGCAATGGTTAGGGCCTGGTTATAATATTCCAAGGCTATAACTAATTTGCGTTGTTTAATATAAACATCTGCTGTTCCTCTCAAGCTTCGGATTAACTGTAGTTTGTCATCAAATTTCTCTGCTATTTTGTATGCTTTTTCATGGGAGGAAAGGGCCAGTGGGTATTCTTCTTCCCGGAGATATATTTTTCCGATTCCGTTGACGGAAAAAGCAGATGAAAAATCTGTTCCAGCAGCATTCACCGATTTATTAAAATACTCCAGAGCATTTTTATCATCATTTGCGTCATAATAAATTTCGCCTACATCACCGGTTACAACTACATAAGCCTCCGTATTTCCACTAGCTTCCACCATTGGAATTACCTTCAACAAATAATTCAAGGCCACCGGGTCTTTTTTATTATGATAGATACTACCCACATTTATCAGCGCAGAAACCATCCTTAAAGTATCATTTATTTTTTCTGCCAATTGCAAGGATTTGAGGCTGTACTCAAGAGCTTTATCATCGGCTCCCTGATTAAAATAAATAGCTCCGATATTATTAAGCATATTGGAAACCCCTACATTATCTGACACTTTTTGAAATGCTTCCAACGACTGATTCCAATAATCCAAAGTTTCTACATATTTCCCTTTCATGTAATAAACCATGCCAATATTCTTCAGACCATTGGCTTCCCCTTTGTAGTATTTTATAGTCTTTGCAAGTCCGATAGCTTGCCGCGATATGGTGATGGATTTGAGCGAATCTGTACCAATGAGGGCTTTTGCTTCTTCCAACATTTTTTCAACCTTTAGAGAATCTGAAAGGTCTGTATTTTGACTAAAGGATTGAAATCCGGCTGCAATTAGTACGAAAACAATTCCTATCCTTAAATACATGCATTGTTAGTTTGTGGCCAAATCTAAGATAGAAAAAATAAAAAAACCTCTAAAGTTGAACAATTAAAATGATTCCGTTTTACCGGATAAAAGAAAACGTTTTCTTTAAATCACTCCGATTGCCTGCCCTTTAGAGGTTCTTTTTGGGGGTAAAATTAAAATTTGACGAATTTCAAGGTTTTGATCCCACCAGTTGTTCTGGCCCTAACAAAATACAGTCCTTTGCTTAATCCGGAAATATTGACTTCATATACTCCCTGACTCAGTTTCCGGGTACTGGTTTTACCTGCTTTACCCGTTTGATCAAATACTATTAAATCCTGAGGATTCACCAAATCGTCCTTCAGTTGCACCCTTATGCTGAAACTCGCCGGATTTGGAAATACTTTATCTTCCTCAATCTTAACTGGTTGGTCTTCTCTCATCATGGAAAGGGTACCTGACTCTTCTGGCGCGCCTTGGGAAATAATCATCATAGAACCGGTACAAATGCTTACCCTGATATCGTCTATAAGCCCATCAAAAAAGGATTCAGTGTCTCTAAGGTCACCACCAATAAATGTTTGAATACCTGGATTCAGGTTCACCACCCCCGGCGTAACCGCTGAGGATTCCAGCACACCGTCAACATATAAGTTTATGGTAGTACCCTTGCGCTCCCCTTTAATAAAATGCCAGTTGCCATCATTTACTAAGGTATTTGAAAACAAGTCCAACACCAAAGGGTTGTTGTTTATATCAAAAATCATGAAATATGCTCTACCTGTGGCTTCTGGGGTATAAGTATGGATAAAATGATTACCTCCTATTTTCAGAATATATTCTCCATCAACATTGTCATCCCGCTGATTTATAATCATCATCGGCTGATCAGATGTGGTTTTAACCCAAGCACTTACACTAAAGTCTCCCGTGCCCGAAACGGAGCCTCCTGTACCTGTTGAAATAAATCCACCAGTACCATTAAAGGAAAAACTATTAGAACCAATCCGCCCTTCCCCAGTAGCTGTCACTGCTCCATTTGGTGTGCCATTTCCAGTACCATTCTGGTCAAGGAAATTGCCATCTGCAGCCCATATATGGCCATCAGAAACACAACCTTCATCGATAGTCAAGATTCCATTTTCCAGCACCAGACTATATTTTGGATTAATACCATTGCATGCCTGAAGTGTAATATGATAATCTCCGGCAAGTGAAGTAATCGTTGCAGTGGTTGAGGCAGTAATTTCCTCGTTTGCCACATTTACTACCACTACAGCGATTGCATTGTCAGGGTTATTTGATGGTAGTCCAGAATTGTTATCATAACAATTAAACTCCCAACTACCTTCCTGAGTAATATAATATACGCCGGGTGTTGTAGGAGCATTGAATGTTCTGTTTAAAACCTGACTCCAGGAACTGACTCCAGATACATCATTACATTCCGTAAAGTTTACACCTTCGTTTCCATCAGACATAGTAATATACAATTGGGTAATACAACCCGGGCAGTAAGGAATTTCATTACTAAAAAAAGTACTGCGGTTTCCTGTCATCACCAATGCTTCACCGGGGCTTGCCAGGTATACATTCGTTTGACCATTGATTTTTATATTTGTGTACGTTGAGGTTCTTTCAAGCTGTTCAATCACCGTAGGTATTGCTGGTATTTTATATGGCAAACAAATTGAATCCTTGGTATCGGTACCTATCAACCCTTCATAGGTTATAGTAAGTGGAGGATTGATTTCATTCACACCTCTTGTCTTGTTTTCAGCCCTCACAATCAGCGTTTTTGGACCAACAATCAACTGGCCATCCTGGTAAATAAAGCTGTAATTGAATGCAGCACCTCCAGTTAATTGTATGGGGTATTGCCCCGGAAGCGAGACGGTAGTGGCCGCAGAACTTGCCTGTGGAGGCGAAATCAGATCTGCATTATTATCATAAGCAAATCCATCATAAGTAACCCTGAATTGTGGATTTTCTGATCCATATTCCCGGGTGGTATCTGCTGCTTTAACGGTTAACGGAGCTGTTAAAATTTCAATGGCGGCTGTTCCATAGGTTACTGCAAAATTTTCATTTATGAAAGCTCCCGGAACCAAGGTTTGAGTACCCACCTCTAAACCGGTAATCATCGCCATTCCAAACATGCCACCAACATCACCCCCTTGTACCAACAGATCATTTTCATCTACCAATACCAGGGTTTTAGCATTGTTATCGGTACCACTTACATCAAAATTATTTACAAGTGCCTTCAACTGACCATTTACAAGCGCCTTTAATTGCCCGTTGGGATATACCCAGATTTCTCCGTTTACAATGGCTTTCAACTGACCGTTCGTAATGGAATAACTGTCCACATCATCCAACGAACCATTTACAATCGCTTTTAACTGACCATTTACCAGCGGTTGCAATTGGCCGTTAACAAGGGCTTTCAATTGACCATTTTGGAAAACAGTAAAGGATACTTCCCCATTCACAATCGCCATCAATTGTCCATTAACCATGGCTAAAAGTTGGCCATTTACAAGGGCTTTTAATTGCCCGTTTACAATGGGAACCAATTGACCATTCACCAGGGCTTTCAATTGACCATTAGCTAATTGTATTACACTTTCCGCAGCAACTGCATCTCCATTTACCAATGGTTGCAATTGGCCATTTACAATTGCTTTTAACTGACCATTCACCATGGCTACCAATTGACCGTTTACAATGGCTTTTAATTGACCATTGGTGAGATTTAAGGTATTGGTTGGTATATCCGTTACCACACCATTTACCATGGCTTTCAGCTGCCCGTTTACAATGGCCTTTAATTGGCCGTTTACAAGGGCTTTTAATTGTCCATTGGTAAAGTTTAAATCCGTAACAGTTTCCAGTTCGCCATTTACCAGTGCCATTAATTGCCCATTTACAATCGCCAGTAACTGTCCATTTACAATTGCCTTCAACTGTCCATTTACGATAGCCTTTAACTGACCATTTACCAAAGGAACAAGCTGACCATTCACAATAGCTTGTAACTGACCATTTACAATCGCCAGTAACTGTCCATTTACAATTGCCTGAAGTTGCCCATTAACAAGTGGCATTAACTGACCATTTACAATAGCTTTCAATTGACCATTCAGCTCCACACTTAATTCAATGATTGCTTCTTGCCCATTTACAAGGGCTTTTAATTGGCCATTGGTAACAACAAGCCATTCTCCGTTTACCAGCGCCAGTAATTGACCATTCTGGAAAGCGATATCCTGAGCATCTACCTCGGTGCCATTTACAAGGGCTTTTAATTGGCCATTTACAAGGGCTTTTAATTGTCCGTTCACCATGGCCATCAACTGACCATTAACCATGGGTTGTAACTGACCGTTTGGCAAGGACGCTTTGGCCTCACCTCTAGCTAAAGCTTTCAAACTCAGGAAGGCTTTAGCTTCCCCTTCCTCATTGGTGCTTACCATTTGAGCTTCTGCCGAATCCTGCTTGTAATTAAACAGTGACTGCACCGGAGCTTCTACAATAAATCTTTGCTCACCAATATCATCTGTATCGATGGTGTTAACTATGGCTTTTAACTGGCCATTTTGGAGTATATATTTTTTTGCATTCAACACACTTTGAAAACTGGTCAGTACGCTCATATTGAGCAAATCATTCTGACTTACGCCTGTTCCCTCGTTGTTAAAACCTTTAATCACAACCAATCCGTTATCCGCAAGAAATTTCTTATGTTCTGATTCTGCAAAATCCAATAAAGCCGGAATGTTGGATTGATTACCATTAAGCTCATATTCATAGCTTATGTCTCCAGGAAATTCACCATATCTATATTGCTTTGAAACCGGAGTAATTTTTAAAGGCATTTTTTCGATAGCAAGTGCCCCGGACGCAAAAGCAAAACGGTATGTATTCAGTAAAGTATCTGCCGGATCCAGCGGAGTGGTTCTCTCGGGGAATATTCCATAAACTCCTGGCTTGGTATCTTCAGATGCCAAGGTTGTAAAGTTAATATTTGACCCATCCAATTTCAGGGTTGTCAAGGATACATCTGTTTGTTCAATGGGGACGCCATTAATCAAGACGGTTGCGTCAAAGCTTGGATTAGATTCACCATATTTACGGGTTTTACTTCCCGCCTTTACAGTCACATTAATACTCTCACTAAAGAAAAATTTAGCTTCTGACAAGCCCCCATCTTCACCACTTGGGCTTTTGGCCGCATTATAAAGTTGGAAGGCTGGATCTTCACCAGGAGCGATGGCTGGAGACATGGCAGTTGCCTCTGTTTTATCAGCAGAAATCTGTGTGCTGGTTGGTATTCCATTAATATATACCAGTGTAGACTCTGTAAGATACTTCCCCTTTATTTTTACCATAAAAGGTTGATTGGAATTCTGCGCACCTGGCGTTCCTGGCAACAGGGAATCAACTATTGGCCGTGCATTGGCTATCTGCAATAAAGCAGAATCAGCTTGCGTATATCCAAAACCACCTTCGAAGGAGAAATTGCCTGGCAGGTAAGAAAATTTGCCTGCTGAGCTAGTCAATTGTTGTCTTATTTCCTGTGGAGTTACGGTTGTAGCCAGGTTAAATTTCTTCTGGGCCTGAATTAGCAGCGCCCCTACTGCTGCCACATGCGGCGCAGCTGCCGAAGTACCGAAGAAATTTGGATAGGGGTCTCCGTCATTGAAGAAGGCGCCACCAAGGTTTACAGTCGTATTCACACCATTGGGGCCTATCAGATCAGGCTTGTTTCTTTGGGCGAAATTATTATTTTCCAATGTAAAAGTACCCCCTCTTGAAGAGAAGGAAGCAACTCCAGGATATATTGGGGTAAACGGTTGAATATCTCTAAAAAGCATGGCGCCTACGGAAATAGACCCCTTGGCATTTGCGTGACCCACAATAGTTGACGTTCCCGACTGATAATCAAGAATGGTAGCGTCGCCTCTGAAAATGATGTATTTAAAACGGACATTGGTATTTCCAGATGCCCTTACCACCATTATTTTAGCAACTGTTTCTTCTTTTACCGTAAAAGGACACACTTCAAATGGATCTTTAAACAGGTTGCTCCGGTTAAATCCAAATAGCGTAAACCCATTGGCTCCAACCAAGTAAAGGTCCATATCGGTTTGTACTCCGTTATCGCCCAGGGAGTGAAATTCATCGTCCCACTGCAATACAATGGTGTAAGATCCAGGTTTTAACCTAACTGATTGATATATCTCTGATGGAGTACCGCCAAACTGATGAATTTGAGCAGGTCCAGCAATGACCACCGAGTTGGTCACTCCATTAAAAACTCCTTCGTATGATTTGCTGCCAAAATTACCTGCAGAGGTAAAATAAGAAACGCCTTGCGAAACAACTTCGTCTACGACCTTTGCCACCACGCCATCTTTCAGAAAAGGTTCGGTAATATAACTCAGGTCATCTACAATAACGTCGCATCTACCACCACTCAAGTTTGGATCAGCTAACTCCTGAATACCTTTTGCAAAGTCACCAGCGGAAAGGAATCCGGTGCGGAAAGCGAGGTTTGCTCCCGGGGCAATATCATGCACTATTTGTAACATGGCCCGGCCTTCATCAATTCCTCCGTTTGTGTACTCTTTAACCAACTGAATTGGTACCGGATTATTATTGAGCACACCCGATGATTTAACTCCTGGCAAATCGCCCTGGTCAACATCATTTTGCGCAGCTGATTTTGCATTATAACTGTCAGATAAAACTCCAATTTTCACGCCGGTTCCGTTCACACCAAATCGCTCCCTTACCTGATAACTCCTCATCGTGGTATCCCCCTGAGTAATCACCTGTCCAGCATTTAGGATCGCTGGGTAAAGAGGTCTTACATATTCAATCCGCGGATTAATATTCAACACCTGTAACTGGTTTATAGGGAAAAAACCAGTAATCACGAATGTATGAGGGCCATTGCCTATAGTATCCGAAAGTCCTAGTGCCAGCAGCTCAGCCTTTAAAGTATTGTCATTAGGTATTTTACTGATAACTTCTATCATCACTTTTCCGGTTCCGTCAAATCTGAAAATATCATTTTGAAGGATGGAAGAAAAAGGATTGGGGTTTTCCGAAAGGGAGAATAATTCAGCCCCAATTTTATCATTTGCCGGGGTTACTTTTCCTTGTGTAGGAGGCGTATAATAAGGATCAATATAGCTTAGGTTAGAAGCAGCAGGTGCGTTGTAAGTCAACATAAGCTTACCATCCAAATCCACTGAAGTCCCACTCCATAGTGCTCCTAAAATATGAGGAAAATCGGCATCTTTACAATCTTTTACCTCTATCCCACCATTGGGAGTCCAAACACTTCCCAGCCAAATATATTCTCCTGTCTTTCTTTTTTCGCCACCCTTTAAAGAGAATGCATTGCCCTTATTTTTTTTACCATCCCCATGTACCTCGGTGAAAATTTTAGAGTTGGCGTTGCTATTTATCTTCTTTACTAAAATGCCACCCCAGTTGGCCTCTTTTACTACATATATATTAATGGTTCCCTCAGCAACACCTTTAAAATCAAATATGAGCATATTTTTATCCTTCATTTCCACTTCGGTGAAAATGTAATTGCCCGGACCGTCAAAGGTTATCGTCTTTTTATTGTTGATATCGAGCTTACCATAAGCTCCAGGTTTTATTTTACCACCTTTTTTAATATCTGCATTGCCTGCCAAATTGTCGAAAGGCGTATTGTTAGGCATCACTGGTAAACCTGGAAGGGTAAACGTATTGGTGATTCCGCCCGTAGGGGTTGGTCCTTCGAAGTTTCTTGAAGAAGGAGCAGGAACCGCTACAATTCCCTGAAGGATTGATTTTGAATTCTTTTTCTCTTTGAATTCTATCATTCCATTAGCCGTTAAATTACCATAAACTGCCAATTTATCTTTACCCTCAATGGCCGGACCCTTGTATTTGGAATCTAAAAGCAGTGCAAAAAGGTTTCCAGTTATTTTAGTTTCATTATCCAGTGAAATCGCATTTCCACTGTAAAAATTGCCTGTAAATTCAGATTTCCCTTTTAAATCAATCAGATGATTTGATCCAATATTTCCGATAATCAAAGATTTTTCTTTTAAAAAAACCCCTTGTTTTTTATTGAAATTATTGCCAGCGGCACTTCCTCCCCAAATAGCGAAATCCTTAATAGCTTGGGGTTGAGGGGTTTGCGCCAAAGCTTGCTGTATAAATGCAAGGGTCACAAAAGAAAAAATAAGCTTTAAAATAGCTGGGTAAACATTTTTCATAGAGAAATCAATTTTTACTTTTTGTGGGAAAATTTATTGATATCGAATTGAAGAGATATATTAATTGAATCTAAGATTACAAATATGCTTTTTTTGAAATTATACTTGTTCTGATGGATCAAGAAAGGATGCAATAGTAAAAAACAAAATATAATAACTAATATATATTTAATATTTTTAGATAAACATGTTCCCATTTCAGAATAAAATTTAATTATCTAAATAAACGTACTTTTTTTCTATTTCAACCCTAGAAATGACAACAAAGGCAGTTTCACCTCCCTTGACACCTTCATCCTGACCTTCGGCTCAAGCATTTACTATGCTGACAAGATTTAAAGCAAACTCACCAATAATCATAGCATCTTTTCCAGCTGAATAAGTATTGTTAGGTAAATTGGCCTCAAAGGCATCATTATTGTTTGCTTTTATTTTAAAAATTCCCCCGCGGCTGCTGACAAAATAGCTTGTTCCCCATTGCTGTCTCGGGGAAATATATTTATAATCTGTTCGGTCGGACATTGTGCCACAAAAATTGTTGGCTACATACTACCACAAATAATACCATTAGGATACCCTTTGACTTAGATACAAATGCTGTCGTACTTAGGAGGGAGAAAATTTGAGCGTATAGCTTTTCCATGTGGCATTATTTAATATTGAACTTTATGTGTTTTTCGATTCATTACCACTTAGCTTGTAATAAGCAGATGCAGTGTTCGGTTTAGCAGATTATCCATTCGATGTATAGAAACTAGTTTTGGCCAGCATACTAATGGTAGTATGATGCCATAAAATAGTGAGAAAAATAATGGCCAACAATGGGGATGTTATCTGCCTGTTGAGCTACATATAAAAAATTGCATATAATCATTAAACGGCAATACACAGTTAATTTTTCTTTTTGGTTTTTATCCTAACTGGCAACACATGTAAAAATAATGATTGCATTTTGATATTTATAGCTAGCAAGGAAGAATAAGGTCAAATTTTGTCCGAACACCTATAAAAACTTATCGGAAGTAATTATTTTACATGGTAAAAAGGATAATTACTGCCTTAATTAGTTAGTTGCTGTTAAAAAGCAAGGGGCAATTTATAAGTAGCAGCAGGCGGATTCGCCTTTAGGATATTGACGACCAAATATTTTAAACTTCGTACCTACTTCAGCTTTTCGCAAAAACTTTCCAAATGTTTTGAATAGCAAAACAGCAGGAAAGGCAAAAGGCATGAAAATGTAAACAGAAATCAGGGATTGGTTCGAAAAAAAAACAATAATACAGGATTTAGAAGGCCTTGTGTTTTTATATTATTTATCCTCAAATGCCTTTCATTATATTTTCTATATGCTACTACAGTTAGATGCCAAGTGATAATTTGACACTTGAAATGACTCGATGCCCTATTGTCGTTCAAACAATTTTATACCCCCCCAAAACCTTGTGATGCTGCGCTATACCCACTGCATAACGTCCTCATTAACAACGAGTAAAATTCTTTGTTATATAATTTAAAGCCTTGATTCTGGTCATTTAAAGGAGTCTTTTATACCCGTTAATAGCAAAGCCGATGTGTTTCGCTAAAACATGCATTCCTCGATATGTGATGATATAATTGCCATCCTTCCTTGATAAAAACCTCTCCTGTAAAATAAAAATAAGTGCCTGCTGTGCCCATTATATTTACTAATAAGTGATCCTTGTCGATCGGACTTACAAAGGTAGCAGGAAGATATATTGATTTATAAATTGAATCCTGGATTTTATAAATGACTGTCTTTGCAAATACAGATACATCCCTACAAATTAAATAAATGAAAGCAGCAACTTTTCACCGTTATGGCCCTCCAAGTGTTGTTTCCCTTGAAGAAATCCCTAAACCAGCATGCTTAGCGGGTGAAATAATAATTAAAGTATATGCCACAACGGTAAACAGAACGGATTGTGGATTCAGGAGCGCTTTCTATTTTGTATCCCGTTTTTGGAGTGGCTTATTCGCCCCTAAGAATAAAGTACTGGGCTGTGAATTTGCCGGAATTGTAGAATCAGTGGGGAATGGGGTTTCATATTTTAAGCCCGGAGATAAAATCTTTGGCTATGATGATGAACAATTTGGGGGACATGCCGAATATAAAAAAGTAAAGGCAACAGGTAATATAGCCAAAATGCCTGAGGGTATTCCATTCCCTGAGGCTGCTGCTTTAACAGAGGGAGCCCATTACGCTCTAAATATAATCAGAGCAGCTAAAGTAATAGAAGGGCAGCAGGTAATGGTGTATGGCGCCACCGGTGCTATTGGAAGCGCTGCAGTACAATTACTAAAATATTTTGGTGCTCAAGTACTGGCAGTTAGTAATTCCAAAAATATTGAGTTGGTAAAATCACTGGGAGCGGATGAAGTGATTGATTATGAAAAGAAGAATTTTAAAGAAACAGATTGGAGGTTTGACTTTGTTTTTGATGCTGTAGGTAAAACTTCTTTTGGCGCTTGTAAAGGGCTTTTAAAACCGGGTGGACTTTATATCTCAACCGAATTGGGAAAAGGTGGGGAGAACATTTTTCTTGCTTTATGGGGGTCCATCACAAAATCATCCAAACGGGTTTTGTTTCCTATTCCGACCACCACACAAGAGGATATTATTTTTTTAAAAAGCCTTTATGAACAAGGCGTATTTAAACCGGTCATTGACAGAACTTACCCTCTTGAAAATATAGTAGACGCTTACCGGTATGTAGAAACAGGCCAAAAAACCGGAAATGTGGTCATTACAGTT
>JBBQXO010000084.1:0-20495 GCA_038209595.1 Chitinophagales bacterium | reverse complement strand
TATCACCCTATCACCCTTTTAAACACTTATTGTCTAAAGCTACCTCTCATGACATATCTCACATCTCTCTCATCTCTCACCTCTCTCACCCTCTCCGTCTCTCACCTCTCTCACCCTCTCACCCTCTCACCCTCTCACCCTCTCATTCTCTCACTTCTCTCACCCTCTCACTCTCTCTCACCTTCTGACTCTCTCTTTCCTACCACGTCTTTTCTCCTTTTTTAATTTTTTCAAGGGTAGCCTCATAATCACTTGCGTCTTCCCCACTTTTTTTAAGTAGTTCAATAGCACGTTCCTGCACGGTTATCGCTTTTTTGCTATCTCCTGTTTTGTGTAAAAGATTCGCATAGGTATCAAGATACATAGGATCTGCATCTTTTTCAACAGATTTTTCGCTCCACGCCAATGCCTGACGAACACAAGCTATATCATCACATCCCTCAAAAATGGTCCAGGCAAAATCATTGAGCATAGCGGGTTGCATGCTTTTAGGCGATTGTTGTAATAATTGGGTAATGGCTTTGGAAAAAGCCGGCCAATCCTTTTTTTGCTGATAGTATAAAATCTTAGCCTGTAGCCCAATTTCCTCAGCAAGCGTAGGGTATTTGGTTTTAAGCGTTTTGTCAATACTTACCCAATCGGGTACGGTATTGGCAGCACCCGGAGTTCTTGGAAATACTACCGGATAAATTTCTTCGCTGAGTATAATGGACTTTACCACATTGGCGGAATAGCCGGGTTCTTTAATGGCATCAAATTTTGCCGGGTTTTCCAGCATGTATTTAAAACCAGGATCCTTAGAACTTTGTGTAAAATCAGACAAGAACTTTAAGTTGTCCTCAGTTAAAAGGTCTTTTTGGGTTGCGAGGTAGGCCTTGGTGAAAGTTGGGGTATTATCCCTGTCGTAAGCACCCCGTGCTGCGTATGAAATAGTTTTTAAAAAGCCCGGCTCGCGGTTGCCTGCCTCATATTTGCGAAACAGCGCATAATATTGTTTCTCAGGGATCAGGGCATCTTTTCCCTTATTGATGAAAGTGACTGCATCACTTGAACCTACTTCGCGGTGAACGATTTCTCCGTCGGGCGAAAAGAACAGGTAGGTAGGAAATACATTCACCTTATAATTCACCATCAGGTTATGTGCATCCTGATACCAACTTTTAATGTAGTCATTATCCTGTCCCGTGGTATCGAGCTGCACCTTCAGGTTTATATAATTGGGATTAAAGAATGCGCCTACTTCCGGTTGCGGAAATATTTTGGCAGCCATTACTTTACAGGGGCCACACCAGGTAGTAAAAGCATCCACAAAAATATATTTATTCTCTGCTTTAGCCTTCGCCTTAACATCTGCCCAACTTTTGGCTTTGTAAAAATCAATTCCTTGTTCTTGCTGAGCAAAGGATAAGATGGCTCCTATCAACAATAACCCGGTCAAAAAAGCTTTTATTTGCATAATCAATAATTTTAGGTTGCTGCAATTTAGGCAGAACATTTTTAAAAAGTATGCTAAAGCGTAAAAAGGTATGAAGACGCTCCTGAATGCCCGTCAGATGGACCTCGCAATCCAAAGGCTGGCTCACCAGATTTTGGAAGAAAATCCACCTTCCATCGAAACGGTTTTTATAGGTATCCAGCCAAGAGGTACTTTTTTCAGTAACCGGGTGGTTCCTGTATTGGAGAAGCTCTATGGCAAACCCGTGCCTTATGGCCAACTCGATATTACCTTTTACCGGGATGACATCAATAGAAAACTGCACCTGCCCAACCAAACCCGGATTGACTTTTCGGTTGACGGACGCAATGTGGTTATTATTGATGATGTTTTGTACACCGGTCGTACCATCCGATCTGCAATGGATGCGCTCATTGATTTTGGAAGACCCAAAAAAATTGAATTGTGCGTCTTGATTGACCGCAGATTTAGCCGGGAACTACCTATTCAGCCTGATTTTACCGGGCTTACTATTGATACCATTTTTTCGCAAAGAGTAAACGTAAAATGGCAGGAAAAAGATGGCGTTGACGAAGTGCTTCTTGAGAACGAACTGTAAGCGGTTCTTGTTTGCAGCAGACCAGCTACTGAATACCTCTTGTTTGAGACAACAATGGATAGCAATTAAAGTATAGTAGGATTTTTAGGGGTATTTTTTTCAACAGGTTTCTTTTTCGAAAAGAAAACCTTCCAAAGCACGGGGGCTGTGGTTACAAATACAATGCCTAATACAATTACTTCGAGGTGCTCCTTTAGGTCAAAACCAAACTGTCCGTAGATCCATTTTTGTAAAAAGTGACCGGCAAACAGCATACTGAATACCCAGCTAATACAACCAATAATGTTGTAGAGGGTGAATTTTTTAAAATCCATTTCTACCACACCTGCGATAATGGGGGCAAAAGTTCGGATAAACGGCAGAAATCTGGCAATAATGATGGCAAGTGCGCCATGCTGATCATAAAACTCTTTCGCCTGAAACAGGTATTTCTTTTTAAAGAAAAAAGTATCCTTTCGATGGTATAAAAAAGGCCCACTTTTTCTGCCAAACCAATACCCTACAAAATTACCAATAATGCCTGCAGCAGAAATAAGAATGAACAATAAGATTAGTTGCAAAAATTCATTATCAATAGGAAAAACCTCATTGGCCAAATCTGTGCTGTATATTCCTGCTACAAATAATAAACTATCGCCGGGAAGAAAAAAACCTGCAAAAAGTCCTGTTTCAGCAAAAATTACAAATAACAGTAACCAAAGTCCGCCATTTTCAATATAAAATTGAGGCTGTAAAAGATTGACCCATTGAAATTCCAACAATATATTGGCGAGTATCATGTATTAAAATTTGTGCCAGGGAACCCCAAGCTGTTGTGTGTGGGTGCAAATATTGCAAATAAATCGTGAAGAAAATTAGAAATTGATGATCCTTATAATTTTACGGGGTTCAAGGGTCTTCCAAAAATCTATGTTCTAAAATTTTATCAGGATGTGACAGGGCTTTTTTCTGGTTCTTCCAGTTTGCCCAGCCATTTGGCTACAATGGTACAAACGGTCAGATCGCTGGTTATATTTGTTGAGGTGCGTAACATATCAAGTGGCCTGTCCACAGCAAATATCAGAGCAAGCCCCGCTTCGGGAATGCCCGCTTGGGTCAAAACAATCACCAGCATCACCATACCTGCACCGGGTACCGCAGCACTGCCTATACTTGCAAGCAAAGCAGTGAGAATAATACCCAACTGAGCGGTAAAACTCAGGTCCATACCAAATGCCTGTGCAATAAAAACAGCCGCCACCGCCTGATAAAGTGAAGTACCATCCATATTGATGGTAGCCCCTATGGGCAAGACAAAAGAGGAAACCTCATTGTCAATCCCTACCTTTTCTTCGGCTACCTCCATAGTAAGAGGTAAGGTAGCGGCACTGGAACTTGTGCTTAAGCCCAATAGTTGTGCCGGCACAATCTGCCGGAGAAACTGAAGGGGGTTACGACCCGTAAACAGCGAAAGCAGTAAGGGATAAAAAATAAAAAGAAGGATCATTAATCCCAGCACTACAGTAAGCGCATACAATCCAAGTGCTTTAAACAAAGCAAGACCAGGGGATTCCGCCACAAGCGATGCCATCAGCGCAAATACACCAAAAGGTGCGCCCAGCATAATAATATCGATCATTTTCAATACAATATCGTTGAGGCTGTCAAAAAAGTCTTTCACCGGTTTACTATTTGGTTCGGGTATCATAATCATGGCTATGCCCAGAAAAAGCGCAAAAAAGATGACCTGCAACATCTGTGCATTGGAACTGGCAGCCCCAAAAATATTTTCAGGAACAATATCCTCGAGGAATTTGAGCGGCCCCTGTTCTTTTTGCTGAAAAGCCTGTTCTTTTTTAGAAGCTGCAACCCCACCATACGTGGTTAGCATTTCCTGCCGGGTGGCTTCGGGTATCGTTTTGCCTGGTTTTATAAGGTTCACCATACCAAGCCCAATACATATTGCAACTACTGTTGTAAACAGGTACAAACCAATGGTACGCAATCCCATCGACCCGAGTTTGGAGATATCCTTCAGATCGCTGATGCCCTTTACCAGCGAAGCGAGAATCAGAGGAACTGCAATAAGTTTCAACAGGTTGATGAAAATACTTCCAAAAGGCTTTACCCAACGGACTAAAAAGGGAACGCCAAAATCAAACTGAATCATTAGGAAGGCGAACAAAACCCCCGTTACCATGCCCAGGATAATCTGCAGATACAATGGAAGTTTTTTCATATTTTCTTTTTTTAAGTTATTTCAGCGGGGGTGAAATCCGGAATGGGTTGTGTAAGTTCCCCTTCCCATTTGCTCACCACCGAGGTAGCTAGCGCATTCCCCAATACATTGGTCATACTGCGAAACATATCACAGAAGTGATCAATGGGTAAAATTAAGGCGATTCCCTCCACGGGTATATCAAACATGCCACAGGTGGCGGCTACTACTACAAGGCTTGCTCTTGGCACCCCTGCCACACCCTTACTACTGAGCATCAGCACCAACAGCATAGTCAATTGGGTACCCATATCAAGCGGAATGCCATATACCTGAGCGATAAATATACTGGCAAAAGTCATATACATCATACTTCCGTCGAGGTTAAAAGAATATCCTAACGGTAAAATGAAGGATACAATCTTATCCTTACAGCCAAATTTTTCGAGTTCTTCCGTAAGTTTTGGGAAAACGGCTTCACTGCTTGTGGTACTGAAAGCAATGATCATGGGGGTATAAAGCCGCTTCACAAGGTCGAACATTCTTTTGCCTAAAAAGAAATAGCCTACCAGCAGTAAAAGAATCCATAAAATGATAATGCCCACAAGGAAGGCGGCAAAAAACTTGCCATACACAATCATGATGTCAAGTCCACGAACGGCAATAACCGCAGAAATGGCGCCAAATACCCCAAGTGGTGCAAAAACCATGACAAAGCCAACCATTTTTAAAACAATATGCGCTATCACATCAAACGCTTTGATCAGTGGAGTCGCTTTTTCGCCCATGCCTGCCATTGCAATGCCAAAAAAGATGGAGAACACCACCAACTGCAATATTTCGTTGGTAGCCATGGCTTCAATCACGCTTTTGGGTACAATGTGTTCTACAAAGTTTTGTAGCGAAAAGCTTTGTGTTTTTCCCACTACATCCTGCACACTTGAAGCGTCTATATCCCCAAGGTTCATACCCGCACCGGGTTGCGCTATATTTACCATCACCATGCCAATGAGCAACGAAACAAGCGATGCGGTTACAAACCACAGAATGGCCCTGCCCCCTACACGTCCTACCGCTTTCAGATCACCAAGTTTGGCAATGCCTACTACCAGCGTGGTAAAAACCAGTGGTGCTATTATCATTTGCACCATCCTGATAAAGATGGTTGCCAGCAGCTTGATGCTGTTACTAAACTTTACATGAAAATCAGCTTCGGTACCTTTATTGATGATAACGCCTACCACGATGCCGGCAAGCATGGCCCCCAGAATAAACCGGGTCAAATTGTTTTTATTCATGCAGTTAGTAAAATGTGACGCAAAATAAGGGATTCGTTGACGTATTATTACTTTGTATTGTCAACCTTCTGGAAAATCCCTCCAGCTCTTTATAACAGGCTTGGTCTGCTCGCCTGATTTCCAATACATTTGCAGGTATGGAAATCACTGCAAAAACAGCCGCACAATTGCGCATTACCGAAGCTGAATTTGAACTCATCATAGAAAAACTTGGACGGACGCCCAATTTTAATGAGCTCTGCGCCTTTAGTGGGATGTGGAGCGAACATTGCAGTTACAAAAACAGTATAAAATGGCTAAAAACCCTGCCCCGTGATGGAGGCCGCATGTTGGTGGCCGCGGGGGAAGAAAATGCCGGATTGATGGATATAGGAGACGGTTATGGAGTCGTTTTTAAAATTGAAAGCCATAACCACCCAAGTGCTATCGAGCCTTTTCAGGGAGCTGCCACCGGGGTGGGAGGTATCCATCGCGATATTTTTACCATGGGCGCAAGGCCTATTGCGGCACTCAACAGCCTGCGTTTTGGGAAATTAAACTCGGCCAAAACACAACATTTGCTCAATGGCGTGGTACACGGTATTGGTCATTATGGCAACTGCTTTGGTGTGCCCACTGTTGGTGGCGAAATATATTTTGAAGAAAAATACCATACCAATCCGCTCGTCAATGCGATGAGTGTGGGGATAGTAAAAGCCGGCGAAACAGTAAGCGCCACGGCTGAAGGAATAGGCAACCCTGTATTCTTTGTAGGCAGTGCCACTGGTAAGGATGGTATTGGCGGAGCGAGTTTTGCGAGTGCTGATATTACCAATGAAAGTGCAGGAGAATTGCCTGCCGTTCAGGTAGGTGATCCCTTTCAGGAAAAAAAGCTGCTCGAAGCCTGTCTTGAGGTAATACAAACCGGCGCTGTGGTAGGCATGCAGGATATGGGTGCCGCCGGCATCATTTGCTCCACTGCCGAAATGAGTGCCAAGGGTGGGGTAGGTATGCGCATAGACCTTGATAAGGTACCTACCCGGCAAGCCAACATGAAAACCTGGGAATTGCTTCTAAGCGAAAGTCAGGAACGCATGCTGATGGTAGTGCAAAAGGGCCGTGAGGCAGAAGTGCTGGCTGTTTTTGATAAATGGGATCTGCCCTGCAGCAATATAGGTGCGGTAACGGATGGTGGATTGCTGCAATTTTATATGCATGGCGAACTGGAAGCGGAGTTACCCGCTAAACTGCTTGTACTCGGTGGGGGCGCCCCGGTGTATGAACGGGAATTTGTGCGGCCTGCCTACCTCGACGAAGTAGAGGCTTTTAATATAGACAATGTCCCTTATCCACAAAATTTACGCTCGGTGGCAAGGCAGGTGGGCATGCTTCCTAATATAGCAAGCAAGCGCTATGTGTACGAGCAGTATGATAGCATGGTAGGCGCAGGAACAACAAGTACCAACGAGCCTAGTGATGCCGCGGTAGTATTGGCAAGGCCAGGCAATAAGGCGCTCGCCATTACCACCGATTGCAATAGCAAATATGTGTATGCCGATCCATACAAAGGAGCCATGATTGCCGTGGCAGAAGCCGCCCGTAATATTGTATGCTCCGGTGGCGAACCGCTTGGGGTAACCAACTGTCTTAATTTTGGTAACCCTTACGATCCGGAGGTTTACTATCAGTTTGTACATGCTGTGCAGGGCATGGGAGAAGCCTGCCGCAAATTCAATACCCCGGTTACCGGAGGCAACGTAAGCTTTTACAATCAAAATCCGGATGGACCTGTTTATCCTACACCTACCATTGGTATGGTGGGATTACTGGAAAATCCTCTCGATAAAATGACCTTGCATTTTAAGCAGCAGGGAGATATCATCCTGATGATTGGGATGAACCGGAATGACATCGGTTCTTCTGAATACCTGCATAAAATTGTGGGAGTTGAGAAAAGCCCCGCTCCCTATTTTGATTTGCAGGAAGAATACCATGTTCAGCAGGTAGTGACCGCGCTCATAAAAAATAAGCTCATTCAAAGTGCCCACGATATTAGTGAAGGAGGTCTTTTTAATGCCTTATGCGAAAAAGGATTCTGGAAAGATCTTGGTTTCACCATTACCACCCGCAAAGAATCTATGATAGAGCGGGGCATCCGGCCGGATGCTTACCTGTTTGGAGAAGCTCAAAGCCGTATATTGATTTCTGTAAAAAGAGACCTGCTGCCCACCGTAGAAAAGTCCATTCAAAGTTTTGGCCAAACCTACGAACTGATAGGCGAAGTAACCGATGGCGCCGTGTGGTTCGATTCGGAACAGTGGGGATACATTGGCGGCTGGAAAGACCGCTACGATACCGCCATTGAAAACATATTGAAAGGGCATGAGAATGAATTTGCGCTGAGTGCGTTGTAAATTAGCTACTTAAATACTTTCATTTTTTTTCTTAAGGAATTTATTTAATGGATCCAATAGAATGAGAATTATGGAACTAAGAACACTAATAAGAATTGAACGAATAGGAAAAACCTTTTCTACCCTAGTAATATATAATGGCCGGTTAACTGGGTAGTCGTTACCAATCATACTTCCTTTTTCTTGATAAAGAACCTTTACTTGTTCTTTTGCCAATTCTGAACTTGTTTCAAGCTTATTTTCAGTATCGAAATACCGCCTTTCTGTTGGTAGAATTAAAAAAAGCAATGCGCCAAATAGAATATATATTAAATGGTTTTTCAATGTCATTTTAAATTTAATTTTTTAAAGTAAAGCATCAAGCTTATACTGTTTTGGTGTAAATTTATATTTTGAATCCTGCTTTTGAAAGTTAAAAATAGACAAAAATCGTTTAAAATTTGAATGAGTAATGAAACAATCGAAACGATAAGAGGACTCTGAATACCTAAAAGCCGAATTAAGAACTGCTGTCACAAAAAATATTGTAAAAATGGATTTGTAATTAAAAATTGGTCCTTACAAAACTTTGCAGTTTTGAAATTATTCAAAATAAATCTAAGAAAAAAATCGTACCCAAATGGAGAATAAACTATGGGAAATCATTCTTCGCATTTGCCTACCAAAACTCAAAAAAGTTGGTATTTAAAGGCTCTTATCAATTCTTCAAGCGATTTTGAATCCTATGCTTAATCCCATCAAGTTCTCTTTTCAAGAATGGAATGAATGCCTCTGCCAACATCCATACCTGCGTATGTGCGGGAAGTGGGGTATAGCCATCCCCTTTATAAACTGTTTTGGCATTTTTGGTAGCTTTTTCAATTTTTATAGGATGAATATTAGAATTGAAGCCGCCTGGAATAATAGTTGCCATTAAATTTTTCCAACTTTTACAGGCCTCTATATCATTTAATTCTGGCGTATCTGTCTTTACATGGTAGTATAACCAAACTTCAAAACAAGGATTACTTTGCACAAGGTTCCACCTGGAATTTTGTTTACAGGCACTTCTAAGTTCATGAATTTTTTCTTGCCAACGATCAGTGTCAATTACTAACCAAATCTGATCTGCTGTATGCTTTGCATCCAGGAATGTTTCCTCAGCTTTTTTTGCATTCTCCATTAAATGAACAGGAGATCCTTTGCCCGATTCATTTGGTATAGTAATCACTTTTATCCTTGATGACAGCCCATCAAAAAACCTGAAATAATCAGGCTCCCGCTTTGAACCCTCACAAATGATGATGAATAAGGAGGCGTCTCTGAAAGGCAACTTTTTCGTATAATCAAATACTTTCGGCTTCGGCATAATGCTCCCAGTTTAAGTCTTTCAAATTGGCAAGAAAGGGTATTGCCCCGTAACGACCGTTCAGGTATCCTTTTCTTATATCAATGGTTGCATGCTCCTTAAACTCACTTAAAGGATACAATTCTGTAGCGCCATCTGATTTTTTTTCGGCAAACCAGATTTCATCCTGCCTGAAAATGTCCTGATCCAGCAAGGTAGATTCATGGGTACTGAAAATCATTTGCCCTTGGGTCTGTTGATCAGCGGAAAATTTACTGATCATTTCCTTAATCAACAAAGGATGGATACTCCTTTCAATTTCATCTATGATATATACTTTTGCCTCATGGATAGCTGAAAATAAAGGCGGCAAATAATCAAGGAGTCTCCTTGTGCCATCTGATTCTTCATTGGAATTGAATGTAGCTATCCCCCCATCTTCTACATGCGTAAATAATAGCCTTTTGGCAACAGCTTTTCCCTCTTCAAGCACCATAACCACTTCTTCGTCTATACCCGGAAAAAATTGTATTCTTCCGGGGTTGGCCAAAAGGTCGGAACTAGCTTTTGCTGCTTCATCAGCATTGTCCTTACCATAATATTCTTCTACAGGTATTGTTTCTACAATTACTTCCTTAATTCCGGTATTAAATGCACGAATGGCTTCGTGGGCAAAATTTGCAAATTCAGTATTTCTTTCGAACCGGATAGCTTGCGCCCTCGGTTTTGTATTGGGTGAAATAATATTAAGATAATGAATGAACCAATTTAAGGCATTGACAATTGGCTTAAAAACCAGACTGTTTCTGTTTTTAAAGGTTGTAAGCACTAAACTATTTCTACTTACAATTTCAGTACCCAAAAAATCACGCAGTAATTCAGCAGTCGGATCTTTTAAAATTGCCTCATCAAATTCAATCGGTATTTTCCCAGAGATCTCGTAATCGGTTCGAAAAAACAATTTTTTATCTTCCTGCTTTTGTAAGCCGGAGATTTGAAGTTCTTCCTCAACAACGATGCCTCCATTTATGGTAATCCCATAATAATAGGGCGTTCCCGAATGTATAAACTCAACTCCCAAATAAATATCCTTCCCTTTGCTTTCCTTATCAAACTTAAAGGTTTGGGTTAACAATTCAATGGGCATTTTACCTGTAACCACAAATTCCTTTAAAATATCCAATGCTTTTATCAAATTACTCTTACCCGCCCCGTTGGCCCCATACATGGCGTTTAATTTCAGTATGTTTATCCCCGCCACCTCATACAAATGGTGTGGCATTCGGGTGCCTCGTCCTGGAAGCATGTTGAATTCCGTAAGTTCCTTAAAGGAAAATAGGTTTTTAACAAAAAATCTGATTAGCATGTCGTGAAAATTTCACTCAAAGTTACGGATTTATATAAATTATTGGAAAATTCATCGATTTTCCAATAAAACATGTGAAAATTAACGGTAGAATTTTTTCAGGTATTATTAAAAGAGATTTGGCATGGCAGATGCAAACTCCAATTGTTTTCTGTTTTGATCTTTTTTCTCCTGCTTACCGTTCTTTATATGCAGAATAAATCTCCGATTTATGATAATCAACCATTGTACTGTTCTTAATGATATGGAATGCTTATTGACATGTCATTGCCTGAAAATAATTCTATTATCCTTAAATTTTGGCAAAATGGAACCGTCATAAGACCCATTATTTTAAAGGTGTTTTCCATGGCCTTCATCTACCGATACTTTAGCCCTGCCTTTTAATTGAATATCTTTATTTGAAAACAATAGATTGAATACGACAAATTATCAATTAAGAGTAATGAATAGATTGAAACGATATGAAGCTTTTGAGCAACTTAAAATGGATAAGAAACCTGCTGATTCTAAAATTAGTTCAAGGAGAGAAATAGAGCTAAAAAGCGTTTTTGAAGAACTATAATGTTTTTAAATAATCCATAAGAAATCCAAAGAAAATAATTCGAAACAGTATGGAGGATAAAATTAAGGAGATTATTGTCCGCATCATCATACCATTCGGCTATATAATAGTTGTTGAACAGTCTTTTCTCAATTCCTAAGTAGATATGAAAACCTATACTTAATCCCATCAAGCTCCTTTTTAAAAAAAGGAATGAATGCCTCCGCAAGTTTCCAAACTTGAGTATGTGCGGGAAGTGGGGTATAGCCATCCCCTTATAAACTGTTTTGGCATTTTTGGCAGCTTTTTCAATGGTTATGGGATGAATATTAGAATGGAAACCTCCCGGAATTACACTTCCCACCAAAATGGTAATAGCGCCTAAAGGGCGCTTCTAAAAATCAATCAGACAAGGCTTTCCAATTTTATAAAACCGGAGTTTACTTTTGTAAATGAAGAGGTTATGAAATTGGAATAACCCAGTATCAGGCGTTTTTAGAGAAGTGCTGTAGTTACAGTTGACTGTAGGATATACACAAGAGCATCTTCATAAAGCCATTGTGGCGTTTCCTAAAAGTGGAAAAGGAGTTAGGGGTGATTTAGGTTTTTTTCGTTGCTTTTGAGAAAACGATGAAATGAATATAGAGGCCGTTCTAAGCAGGGTTGCAAGCGATCCTGAAATATTAAATGGAAAGCCTTGTGTAAAAAGGCACAAGAATTTCAGTTTGGCTGATACTTGGGATGTTAGGCGGTGGAATGACCGAACCTGAAGTTCTGAATTCTTATCCTTCATTAACAGAAGAAGATATCCATGCTTGTTTAAAGTTTGCACGTTTAAAAATGGACTATGAAAGAATTCTGCAAAATGAACTTTTTATTGGATGAAAATATGCCTTTTGACCTGATGGTTGAGTTTGAAAAAACCGAGCATCAGGTTTTTCACATTAAGAAATTGGGTATATTTATTTCCCAAGTGTAACAAAGTTTTTAATGTATAAACTTATTAGTTTTAGTTTCCTACTAACGCTCGACCGGTCTTCCCCAAACTTATTTATAAGCATTCCGGAAATTAAGAAAGTATTATTCCATCCAAATCTTGCTTTTCAATACTTTGATCGAAGGTTTTCATTGCTTGTAAAATTAAGGAAGTTATCGATTTTAATCATTGCCAAAACCATTGATAGTCTATATCTAAAATGACTATCAATGCATTACAATACTCCTTAAATCATCTTTTATGTCGAGTGCCTATAAACTAATCAATTAGCATGTTTTAAACTGTCCAAATCGGGAATTCAATTCCCAATTTGGACAGTTTAAAATATTAAATTCAATATAATATTATTGTACTTGTTAGCTAATATCCTCCGTTTTTTCATTCCAATATTCCAAACACTTACAGTATTCCCCAAATTTACATCCATCCGGATTGCCGCTGCAATAGTCCATTCCGGTAAATCCGTTTTTCATGATCATGATTCTTTCATTAAGTGTATTGATCAGGATATTATAATGCTGAACAGTCGGTAATTTCTTTGGGAAACAAAAATCGATATTCCAGGTGACACCCATTTTTCTATAAGCCTTTATTAGTTCTTTCATATCTTCTTCGCTCAATTGCTCTGCCGGTGGAAAATCTGCAACTTTCAACCCACAATGACCGCCAAAATTGAGGGGCGGTGGCATACCGCTAACAAATCGTTCAACTTCTGCAAAAGTTTCCTGTAAGTTATCCTCTTTTTCGTCCGCTGAGTCGTCCTCTGAATCATCTTCAAAATCTTCATTTTCTAATAATTCGTCTGCAGCATTGTTAACCTCCAATTCATTTTCCTCTTCTTCGCTTATCTCTTCACGGGATCCTGCTGATTCGTCCTCAGACCCGGCAGAAGTGGTTTTTTCGACATCCCGGAGCAAGTCATCATCGGTTGCTTTCCTATCTTTTAGCTCATAAGTACTTGATTCGTTTGAGAGATCGTCCATTTGACTTTCCCAATCATCTGATTCATCGTCATCGTCTTCGTCCTCTTCGGGTTCATAGCTGCTAAAAAAAGGATGATTGTCTGGAAAACCAGGACGTTTAGCGTTTTCAATATCCTGTAGGAGATGTGGCAAGTAGGGATGCATGGTAAAATTTTATGCCAAATTTAGTCATATTCGTTGAAATATAAAATGGGTGTCAGGCCTTCCCAAGGGGTTTTAGAAAATACCTTAGTTTCAATTTAATCCACGACATTCCTCTTAAGGCAGCTTTCTTTCACGAAAATTCAGCAAGCCTCTTTTACTACTTTTGGAAAGGTTTGTTTCATTGCCATTTTTATTACTTTATGCTTACGCCTGCTGATAGCTATTTGTTCTCCGTTTTGCAATTCAACTAAACCGGTTTTATTGGCAGGCGTAAGTATCATGCTGATATAATTTATGTTTACTAAATGGCTACGGTGTACCCGAATAAAATGCCTGTCGTGTAGCTCGTTTTGCACTACTTCCAGGTGTTTGCTTACCACTTCTTTTTTACCACAGACATACCATATAACAGAGTAGTTGCTGCTTGCTTGTATTCTTATAATGTTTTCTGAGTAATTGGCTTTTACGTAATTTTTCATATATATTTTTTTAGGTTTTCTCATTCTTTCAACATGTCATTAAATGTTATTACTGCATTGCCTGAAAGGTGGCAAGCTGTACAGAGAGTTCTTCTAAAAGTTTGCGAATGTTGCTGATGGTTGCTTGCTGCTCCTGTATTGTTTTTACCAGCGGTACTACCAGTAATTCGTAACGAATTCCGTAAATGCCATTGAGGTTGGTTGGCGCATCTACTATATCTGCTGCCATTCCAATTTTCAGGAGCGCTTGTTCTACTGCCTGTGCCTCAAGACCAGTGTGCAAAGTTTTGTCGGGTAGTGGTACAGGTGCAAGGCCATTGATACCCGGTTGAAGGCTTGTTTGTTCCAGTATTTGTTGGGCAGCGCGGTTAATATGGTACGTAACAGGTTTTAGTTGCTCTATAAAGGATACTCCTTGCACATCTTCCTGAATTTGGCTTTTCGCTCTTTCGTCACTAAGGTTTGTAAAAGCTACTTGCCCGCCAATGCTGCTAACAGTGCTACTGCCAAAGCGCACATGATTGTTTGCAAAAATATTTGCGTTGTACCCAATACCAGTGCTATTGGTGTAATTGAATACCGAATAGGAAAGATAACCAACGGCTGTATTGTGATCTGAAGTGGTTACAAAGCGCATACTTTTGGCACCAATCACCGTATTGCCCTCTCCTGTGGTAATATTACCGGCGGTTGAAAAGCCAATAGCTATATTGCCGGCACCAGAATTTTTAATCAAGGCATCCATTCCAATAGCTATACAAGCTCTTTTTGTTGCATCAGCAGATAATGCATTTACTCCTGCGACGGTGTTTTCCGCACCTGTACCCGGTCCATGAAGGGCTTTGAATCCAATTGCAGTATTATCAATACTACCTACTAAAGCATTATCATCGTCCAGTATAGCAATACTGCCAACGCCCACTGCTACATTTCGTTCCCGTAAGGTACCATTGGCTAAATTTCCCAGACTCTTGTATCCAATAGCTGTATTGGTTTGTAACAAGTTGCCTTTTTCCAAAGCACTACTACCAAAAGCTACATTATGAATTCCTGTGGAGGTGTTTGTACTAAAATTAAAACTGCCAACCAATGCTGCCAACGTATTGCTTCCAAATGCCTCGTTTGAGCCTTGGGTACTCATATTCAGGGTCTGAGACCCCATGGCGGTGGAAGCACTTGGTTTATCGGCATTTCTCGCTGCATTTGCCCCCATTATGACCGCTCCTGTTGCATTGCTGTAGGCGGATAAAGCTGAATCTCCAATCGCCACACTGTTTTCGGAAGGGGTGATACCGCTTTGCTGCCTGTTGCTGTACCGTCCTATGCCTATGCGACTATTGGCTTGCTGATTGGCTTTCAGGGCTTCAAATCCAATTCCTACACATGCCTGTTCGGTGGCTGTCACCTTACTTACATCGCCATTAAAATAATAGGATCGGTAAAAATAATTGACTACGCCTTGGCGCTGTGCTCCTGTACCGGCAGCAAACACTAAGATTTTATTATCGGTGGTGCCTAAAAAATTGGTTCCTGGTGTAGTGCTTCCATTTCCTGATAAATTCCAAAGGCTAGTGTTGCCTGTACCCGTACCAATTTTTATCCAATTGCGGACCGCTGGGTTTGCTTCGTTGGCATTGTAGTAAAACCCTGTACCTCCTCCACCTGCCATTGCGGCGTTGGTATTGTACACCAGCAAGGCAGTAGGATTATCGGAGGAGATCGTTGTGGCATCTGTAGGACCGGACAAAGTTACCCGCGGGATTAGCAGCCCTTTATTAATTTGGGTGAGTTCTAACCCGGCACTTGCATGCGGCTGAGCATTGGTTGTGCCAATAGCCATTTGGCCAATAGCCATTTGGGTAAAACCCAGCGACAGGCCTGATATTACCAGATTTTTTAAAATTGCAGGTATGCTTATCATGTTATATTTTTTGCTTGAGGTTACCTTATTGTTGTGATGCAGTGGTTATAGAAACTACTTTTTGTGTTGTATTACTTTGCTGTATAGCTCGCTCTAAGGCTGCTTTTAGTTCGGCTGCTTTTTGTAGCAGTTGTGCTATCTCGATCTGTTGTTCCTGTACAGCTTTTATAAGGGGTACTACAAAAAGTCCATAGCGTATACCATACGTCCCATCGGGTGTAGTAGGCGCATCTATACCATCAAAATCATACTGCATTTTTTTTGCCACTTGTTCTACCTCTTGCGCCAAAAAGCCAACATGACGTGGTTTGATCTTGCCGGCCAAAGTACCACCATTATTTGCAGCGGCAGCGGCAGAAAAGTTTGCGTGCAGTTGGTAGCTCACCGGCCTTAGTTGAAGAATAAAATCCAAACCTGGTACATTAGCTTTGATATCGCTTTTAGCTCGCTGGTCACTTAAGGCCGTCCATGCTACTTGTCCTCCTATGCTGGTAACATCGCCATTGCCAATCCGTACATTATTGCTTACACTTACTTTTGCTTCATACCCAATGGCCGTGCTATTTGTAATTTGCGTTGCCTGAATGCTGTTACCTGTTGTGGCACTATTGCCTATAAAAGTATTGTTAGTACCAGTGCTAAGTATGCTACCTGCAGTACTTCCTATGGCTGTATTGCCATCGCCTGTGGCTTGATTTAGCGCAAAATTTCCAATGGCAACACTATTGCTGATAGTACCTGCTTTTTGCATAGCCTTAAAACCAACGGCTACATTATCCGAGGGTCCGGCGGCCGTTATGCCTTCCATCGCAAAGCTTCCCAAGGCGGTATTGCGTTCGCCACCTGACTCGTTCGCTTTGTAGCCAACAGCGGTGTTATCAAAATTTAGGAGGGGGTTGGCAATAGCAAAAGCGCCAACGGCCGTATTTCGCGACCCGGTCGAATTGCCACGCAACGCTTGAAAACCTAATGCCGTATTATCGGTACCCGAGGAATTGTTTCTGAGTGCTGCTGCACCCATGGCGGTATTACCACTTGCCATATTATTCTCGAGGGCTTCACTGCCAAAAGCACTGTTATTGCTTCCACTTACATTAAGGCTTAATGCATCAAATCCGGCTGCGGTGTTATGGCTCCCTGTCGTATTTCGCAGCATGGTGCGGGCACCAAGGGCTGTGTTGTTGCTGCCAGTAGTATTGCTGCGCAGTGCCCTGCTGCCCACACCTGTATTAAAAATGCCATGTGCTGAGCTGGTGCCCCCCACTCCGTTGAAATAAAGTACGCTATCGCCAACGGCTACCAAGCCGCTCCGTGTAAAATTTAAACGCAATGCTACATGACCAATACCCACATTCCCGGTACCACTATTATTCACTCCGGCATCCTCGCCCCAAAAATAGCTGCGTAATGCAGGGTCTATTTTGCCGCTTTGTTTGTTGTTGGTTTTAAAAATGAGTGGCGTGTTATCAGTAGTGCCAATAAAGTTATTGGTGGGGTTGGTGCCACTATTGCCTGTTATAAGCCAGGGTAATCCACTGCCTGCACCGCTTTGCAGCCGGGTCCAGTTGGGCGCTCCTGTTGTGCCCGCATTAAAATAGAAGCCCGTACCGCCACCACCGCCCATGCTGGCGTTGGTATTGTACACCAATAAACTGGTGGCAGGCGACGGGATGGTGGTATTGTCGCTCGTATTGTTGAGGCTAACCCGGGTCATTAAAAACCCTTTATTGCTAAACTGTAATTCTAAAGCTGCTGCGCCATTGGGGTTGGCTGTCCCTATTCCCACCTGCGCATGGGCGAAGAAGGCATTTGCGGCAATGGCAAGCAAGGCCGAAAGAAATCTGAAGATAGATGGTTGGAATCGCATAGTAATTTTCTTGATTTAAATAGAAGGTGATTGGGAGATATTGTAATTGGAGTTTGTTTAATGGCAGGTACGGCAGGCGCAGTATCCTGGCGACAACTAGCATAAAACAGCACTAGTAAAAGAGGCACTATTAGCCATAAAATATGCCAGTATAAAGAGCGTTGTGGCATTAGTAATACCAGTAAATGGTAACATTCTGGTTGCCGCTTACTTTGGGTATCAGCGTTCGCCCATTCATGGTAACAGTGGCGCCTACTGGTATACTTTTGGTTTTGCTGCGGGTAGCTCCCGGAAATAGGTTAAACGAGCTGTTGCCAGCTTCTTTCCCTTCGCCACCATCGGGCCAACTAATCCATATTTTGGCATTGGTACCGCGCTGACTATCCATGGTAAATGTGCAGGAAGCTTTAGAGCCTTTGTAAGCTGCCATATAACCATCAGGGCTTCGCTTGGCTATATTGTACCTTTCCCGGTCGCGGGGGCTCATGTTTTTCAGCATTTCCGCTTCGGCCGCTTCGCTAATGGTTTGGTTGGCAATACTCAATGCACCAAAATAGTAATTGCTCAGTTTGTATTCGCCCATAGCTTCTACAATACCAGTATATCTTTCTTTGGCTTCGGCATCAAGGTTTACACCAAAGGCACCTCTTATTTCATCCAATTTGCGAAAGCTGCTTCCTTTAAGCTTGGCCGTAATTTCCACTTTTACATGAACTATTTGAGGCCCTTCGGGAGCATTTTTCAGCATTTCGGCAATCTCAAAAGTGATGGGGTTGGCCAGTATGCGGCTGTATCCTTTTACAGCATCTGCGGGGGTAGCAAACTTGTCCTCTTTTTTATAGGCGTCGCCAAAGGCATCGTAAAATTCCTGTGCGGGCAGTATGCCAAAAGGAATGGTATTTGTATTAAATGCCAGCGGGAATTGGCTCTTTTTATCCAATTTCAGGTTACTTTCTACATTCCGATATTTATCATAATCGGGCCATGCCTTAATAACGATGCGGTAGTACTCCAGGTTGTCGGCATCGGCTGCTGGCAGGTAATCTGCTAGTTTTTTTGGCAGCTTAAGCACGGCATATACAAAATCCTTGCCGGTAAATTGTGCCATGTCGGCCTCAGGCTTCGAAAAATCGTTGGTGAAAGTAAGATAGGCAGGTACTGAGGTTTCCGCAGGTTTGGTTTCTTCATTGCTTGCAATAGTCATGCTGCCTGCGGCATATTGTTTTCTTATGGCACCTAGCCCGTCCGTGCCGGCTGCATCGGCTACCTTTTCTACTTTACCTGTTACTGACTCGCTGGTTTTAACCGATACCGGTTTTTCGCTACTTGTTGAGCTTTTAGCTTGTTTTAATTTATCTTTTAGTTTGTTCAGTTGGGCATTCACCGAGCCTATACCGGCCAAATGAAATAAGAGGGAACAAATAACCAATGGGCGAAGAACATTTTTCATACATACTTTTTTTGGAGTGAAATGAGGAAGTTTGTACGGCTAAAGTAGTAGCGGGTGTTCGCGCATCCAAAAAAAGGAGGCATACAAAAGAAAGACAGTTTAATTAATTGAAAATCATAGGATTACGGAGCGTTGTCCCAGTTTTGTCCACCTGTAAACATGGAAATCGGACAGCAAACGGATGACTTGCAGAGACGATGAACAGCTCCCGGCAACAAAAGCGAAACAAATTTTAAAAAGATTAATACCGGAGACATTAATTAAAGGCTCTTCTAAAAAACGGCTCAGGCAAGACTTGACAATTGTATGAAACCGGAATAGAGACAAAACACATTCCTTATCTTTTGTAAAAGCCGATGTCAGGCATTGGGTACAACGGCGCAGCAGTTTTTTTTGGAGATGCCCTATACCGAATGGATAAACTTGTGCAATGCCTCCACCTGTTCATTACTCAGGTTTTTTCGCATCCTGTAGCGGCTTTTGCGAATGCTTGCAGCATTTACGCCTAATATGGTCCCTGCCTGATCAGCTTGAATACCGAGTTTTTCGATGGCGCACATTTTTATTTCGGTAGCGGTAAGGCTAGGGAACTGAATTTGTAATTTGCCAAAAAAGCCGGGATATAGTGCTTCAAACTGGGTTTGAAAGTGGCCCCAATCGTCATTGGTACTCACCCTCGCGTTGAGCAGGGATTCCAGTTGTTCAAAGCGCTGTGCAGCGTCGCTGTTTTTGAGTGCCTCCAGTTCTGAGGTTATTTCTTCTACCAGTTCATCTTTTTGTAACATATTTACTGCAATGGAGGACAGTTGTTGCTCTTGGTTTTTTAATCGTTCCATGGCCAAATTCATCTGCTGCTTTTGCCATCGTGAACGCAGGATTACAGCCGTTGTAAGTGCTGCTATCAGCACTATAAGGCCTATTACCCACATTTGCTGCTGCCTTTCGTGGTTTTTTGCCTGAAGCAGTTGGTTGTCTTTTTTTTCTACTTCATAGCTGGTTTGCAAGTCAGCTACAATCTTAGCTTTGTCTTCATTAAACAGGCTGTCTTTTACTGTTTGGTATTTTTTATAATACAGCAAAGCAGCTTGTGGGTTATTTAAATCTTCATAAAGCGCAGCCGCATCTTCCAATATGGTTTTTTTCAAATACAATTCATCCAGCGTATCCACCTGTGCTGTAGCTGCAAGTATCAATTGCAAGGCGCTTTCGAACCTGCGAAGCTTTCTTAAAGCGGCGGCCATGTTGATTTTACTATAAAGTATACCTACTGGATTTTGCCAAAGGCTGTCAAATGAAAATGCCCTTTTAAAATGGTGCAAGGCACTATCGTATTGCTCCAGGTCGTAATGGTTCATGCCTATATTGGTATGGGTAACGGCTAATCCTGCATAATTGTCTAATTTTTGGTTGATGTCCATAGCCCGATACAACATTGCCTGAGAAGTATCATACTTTTTCAATAAGGCATAATCGCC
>JBBQXO010000083.1:0-20752 GCA_038209595.1 Chitinophagales bacterium | reverse complement strand
TAAGTTGGTTTTACGCAGGTATGTATTCTCTTCGAGAAAAGATGCTATAGGATGAACGGATACCTCTTTTGCGGATTTTTTTTAACGCAGAGAACACGGAGGTTAACGCAAAGGGACGCTGAGAAAATAGGTTGGCATACGCAGGTAAGTATTCTCTTCGGGAAAAGGTGCTACAGCATGAACGGATACCTCTTTTGCGGATTTTTTTTAACGCAGAGAACACAGAGAGTTGCGCCGAGAAACGCTGAGAAAATAGGTTGGAGTACGCAAGTTTATTTCTCCTTCGAAGAATTAACCAATAGACTAAAAACTTCATTCCACTCAATCCACTAATCCACCTCCGACAAAAAATCGCCTTCCAAAATCTTTGCATATAGCGATTTAATCTGCGCCGGAAGAATCCGATTAAGCGAGAGGTCTGGCAGATTATGGATGTCAAAATAACCCACATCCAGAATATCGAATCCTGGTTTCAAAACCCCACTACGTGGTTCGCAATAAAAAATCATCTTGTAAGCGTAATTGGGTTCTGGCGGATGTGGATGCATGCGTTTATCAAATACAGCGATCAAATGCTTTACAATAACTGTCAGGCCAGCCTCCTCGCTGCATTCCTTTACAATGGCTTCTTTGGCACTGAAACCGATATCGGCCCATCCCCCCGGCAACGACCATTTACCATCCATACTTTCCCGAACCAGCAATATTTTTTTGTCAGCATCCAATACTAAAGCGCGTAAATCTACTTTTACGGTCGGGTAGTCTGCTACCAGCGGAAATATGCTTTTAAGCTCCTGCAAGCTATGATTACATCCCAATTGCATCAGGGCAAAGCTTAACTCCTGTATTTCTTCATACCGCTCCCGATCGAAAGGATTTTCAGTATACAGCATCCCGATATCAGCCAGCGCTTTTAACCGTTGGCTGATATCCAATAAAGTTTGTTCCATGTAATTACAATTTTTTATATGCCCGGACATATTCGGATATATAAACCCGCCGACATCAAGCGTACTGGGTTATAACGGAAATTTTACAAACTAATCCCCTTGGCCAGTGCACCATAGGCTATGGCGCATACTTCCTGCTTGTCGTTGCGCATTTCAACTGTACCAAAAATACGGTTTCCTACCACCTGCTGGGTGATGGCGGTTGCAGTAATGCTCTTGGTTCGGAAAGGTTTGAGATAATGCACGGTTAATTGTGCCGTAGCTGTCATACCATCATGATAGTGCAGCAGACCCAGCAAACCCAATGCAAGATCGGCCAATGCGGCAATCACTCCGCCGTTTACCGCATCGCTGCCAATACCCCCCGAATGCTGCTCCTTCACTTCATCGAGTACAACTACAGGGTTTTCCGGTGTGGTCAGATCAATACGGGCTCCCACATGCTTCAATTGCGGAGAACGATTGAACAGGGTTTCAATTTCTTTCCATTTTCCTGAAATAGCCAGATCCCGGCTTTTGTGCAATTGAGATAAATCCATAGTGTAAATACGCTTGTTTGATACTGCAATATAAGGGAGTTCAATAATGTGGCAGGTATCTTTTGCAGAAACGGCAATACTTGATGGTTCAATCTAGGGAAAAACCTATTCTCCTCCAATAAGCATCTTACGAAAAGAAAGACTGTCGCCATTGTACACATTAAAATCTACAAAGGCCTGTATACCGTCTACCCGCCCACCTTCATTGTGCTGCCACATCAGCCAGTCGCGCTTTACACGGGGTTGATGCCGCTCTTTGTAATGTGCCACCCAAAGGGGATAATCTCCAAATTGCGGGTGCAGGTATTGGTTGTAAAAACTGGCATTAGAATAGATTATGGGCTTTACTTTATAATGTTGCTCCACCAGTTGCAACCAAAGCGCCACTTTTTCCTGAAATTCAGGCACCGGAGTATTGTATAAACTCTCTACATCCAGCACTGGGGGCAGGTCTCCGGGCATCAGCCGGACGGTGGTAATAAAATTACGTGCCTGTGCAGCAGCATCTTTATCGCCTCGAAAAAAATGATAAGCCCCCCGAATCATGCCTGCCTCCCGGCTATTTTTCCAATTGCGTTTAAAGGTCTTGTCTATAAAAGTCTGCCCTTCGGTAGCCTTCATTACTGCGAACTGCAGTTTTACATCCAGGCTTTTCATACCTGCCACCAGTTTCCAGTTGATCCGGTTTTGGTAACGGCTCACATCAATACCATGGATGGCATAAGCTTCAGGTAAATCAATACCAAAGCCGGGGTACTTTACAAAAATATCTTTTTCGGCCCTCCCCATGCGGAAAGGCGGCCAATGGAAAACAAAAGCTATAAAAAGATAAAACCCAGTGGCAAACAACAGGAACCATAAAGTATTATCATTTGTTTTTTTCGCCATAATCAGCCACTATTAAGGATTGGGCATTACCGCAATGCAGAATTCCCTTTACAAATATCTATAAGATTGGGTGCAACCAATTTGCAATCTTATTTTTACCACATAAAAAGTAGCATTTGTATTTCAATTTTAACGATAGTATCAACCTTTTCAGCAAGCTGACCCCTCGTCGGCTCTGGAATATGGTGCAGGTATATAGCAGTTTCCAGATCAGTAAATGGCGTAAGAAGCCCTTACAGTGGGGCTTTCCCATTAGCATTAGTTTTGAACCTACCACAAGTTGTAACCTTCGCTGCCCCGAATGCCCAAGCGGACTACGGGAGTTTACGAGGCCCACCGGTATGTTGCAAAAAGACTTTTTCCAGCAAACCATGGACGATATTTACAAGGATTTACTCTACCTCGTATTTTATTTTCAGGGAGAACCTTACCTGAACCCCAACTTTTTGGATATGGTAAAATATGCCAACGACAAGGGTATTTATACCGCCACGAGCACCAATGCTCATTATCTTACGGAAGAAAAAGCAAAAAAAACAGTGGAAAGCGGTCTCGACCGGCTGATTATCAGCATTGATGGCACCACACAGGATGTTTACGAAAACTACCGAGTAGGGGGCAAATTGGAAAAAGTGTTGCAAGGCGCCCGCAATATTGTAAAATGGAAAAAAGAGATGAACAGCAAAACGCCATTTGTTTTCTTTCAGTTCCTTGTGGTAAAACCCAACGAACATCAGTTGGATGATATTAAAAAACTGGCTGCGGAAATTGGCGTCGATCAGGTACGTTTTAAAACCGCACAGGTGTATGACTACGAAAACGACCCCAACCAACTGATTCCTACCAATGATAAATACAGCCGCTACCGCAAAGACAAAAACGGGCAGATGCAGGTAAAAAGTGGCATGCAAAACCATTGCTGGCGCTTGTGGAGCGGCAATGTGATTACCTGGGACGGGCTGGTAGTACCCTGTTGTTTCGATAAAGATGCCCTGCATCAATTGGGGGATATGAAGATGCAATCTTTCAAACAAATCTGGCAAAACGAGAACTACAAACAGTTTCGCTCCGAGCTGATGACAAGCCGCCGAAATATTGATATCTGCAGCAATTGCAGCGAAGGACTCAAGGTTTGGGAGGATTAAAAACCCGGATTCGGTTGGCCTACCTGATTTTTATGGGTAAATGAACCCCGGCTGCTTATTTTTGCCGGCTTATGGGGCAAAAAAAATTGGCGCGGTTTGCGGCTATCGAAACATTTGACAATGTAATACAATACCCTGTTGATATGGGAGGCAAATGGGGGCCATTTTTTGAAAAACCCCAACCACTAACCCTCGAACTCGCCTGTGGCAAGGGCGAATATGCCGTTGGACTTGGTGCCATGTTTCCAGAACGTAATTTTTTGGGGGTAGATGTAAAAGGAAACCGTTTGTTCATAGGCGCTAAAAAAGCATTGCAGGTTCCCCTAACCAATGTGGGATTTATGCGGGCACAGATCGATGGCATTGAAATTTATTTTGCTCCCGGGGAAGTGCAGGAAATATGGTTGACCTTTCCGGATCCCCAATTACGCAAAAGCAAGGCAAAAAAAAGATTGACCCATCCCAAGTTTCTGAAAAAATACCAAAAGTTTTTAGTCCCCGGTGGATTAATCCATCTTAAAACGGACTCCCCTGTTTTGTTTCGGTTTACCAACGAGGTAATAACCCGATGTGGTTGCGAATGTATTAAAAAGTATGACGATGTTTACACGCAAGCATCCGAGCCCGAGCTTTTACAAATAAAAACCCACTACGAAGGGCTCGATATTGCAGGAAGCGGTCGCATTTTTTACCTGCAGTTCCGGTTACCCACTTCCGGGTTGCGAGATGAGGAGGAAGGGCTGAAACAATGGGTAATGGAAAATGAGGCCGGCACCGAATAAACCGCCAACCCGCAAAGTAGCACCCTACCGAACTTTATAGGCTCCGAATAGTTAGTAGTCTGTGGGTTGTATATTCGACCGCCTTTTGAAGCAATAGATGTAACAGAAGGAATTCTTTTGGTTAAAACTAGTTTAATAGATAAAAGCCGGATTAAAGGTTTTGTAATTTCACCAATCCCGAAAAGTCTTTTACAAATTTGGCATACGTTTTTTTTTTAAAACCTGAGCATTGAAACATCATTTGATTGAAGGCGTGGATTATTACTACAATAAGCAAGGTTATATTGTGCTCACAGAAAAATACCATCGTGATCGTGGGCTTTGCTGTGGCAACGGATGTCTGCACTGCCCTTTCGAGTATGTAAAGGTAGCCGAACCGAGACGTGCCGAGTTACTGCTTAAAAAAAGTCAAAATCCCTCTTCCTGATATTTACCCGCGTGACCAAACCCTTTTTTCCTTTGAAAGTATCTTTTGAGGAGGGCATAAACCTTTCCCCTGATTAGCCGTCCAGTCTCAAATACGATCTCCATGATAAAATTAATGTTTCTGCTGTTAGCATTTTTGTCTGTAGGCAGCCTTTCAATTAACGCACAAAACGCACCCTTGCAAAAAATGCGGGTTGAAGATCGGGTAAAACGCATCATTGTAAGAATGACCACCGGGTTAATCCTGAGCGGGCAACAGGCCAAAGACATGTCACCGGTCTACACCACATTTTACACCGAAATGGATGCCATCACCGCATAGTGCGGGACAGGTGCGGCAAGAAGGCAGACCAAGCTCTGAAGCCCGTCAAAAACTAACGGAACGAAATGAGAAATTGAAAAAAATGCTGACCGAAGACCAGATGAAAAAGCTGTAGAAACTGGAAGAGCAAATGCGACAAAGAAGACCCCAACAATAAAAATACACCTCCAACTATAATAAAAAAGAGGCGTCATATAATCAAACATGGCACCTCTTTTTTTATGGTAATTAGTTGATTTTAAACATCCTCCAGCATAAAAGGCAGGTTACGGATACGCTTGCCCGTTAGGTCGAACAGGGCATTGCAAAGCGCTGGCGCAAAAGGTGGCAGTGCAGGCTCCCCTGCTCCACCGGCTTCTTCCTCATTTTCCATGATATGTACCTCAATTTCAGGAATATCGCCTATGCGGGGCATTTGGTAGGTATCAAAATTCTGCTCTACCGCCTTGCCATCACTGAAATGCGTTTCGTGCACCACGGCAGCGCCAAATCCCATTTGAATGCTGCCCTCAACCTGCGCCCGGATGATATCGGGGTTTACATACCAGCCGCAATCAATTACGGCAAATACTTTTTTAATGCGGGGCACTCCATTTTCATCTTTTTGAAGTTGTACCACCTGACCTGTAAAACTGCCAAAACAGTCGGCTATCGCCATACCAAAGCCACTTCCCTTTTGGCGCTTATCCCAACCACTTATTTCGGCAAGTTTTGTAATCATAGCACGTACTCTCTTGTCATTGATATGCTCCATACGAAAAGCCATCGGATCTTTTCCGGCCGCATGTGCCATTTCATCCATAAAACTTTCGAAAGCGAAATCATTTGTACTGCTATATACTGAGCGCCACCACATTACCGGTATCGGGCTTTGGGTAGGCACATCAGAAAAGCGATAATGGGGAATTTGCTCCAGATAATTTTCGCAAAGCCCTTCCATCATACTTGCATTGGGCGCATCGGGTTTAAATTTAGGAGAGTTCTGGAGATCCATATTTTGCCCGGCCATCCGTGCTTGCAGTCCTTTTATTTTGCCCCCGCTCAGCACGGCACTGCACCGGTAAAGCGCACCGGGTCGGAAAGGACCCTGCGTCATATCGTCTTCGCGGCTCCAGACTACTTTCACCGGCGATTTTATTTTTTTTGAAATTTCTACCGCTTCTGTGGTGTAATCCACAAAAGCCTTACGACCAAATCCACCACCCAAAAAAGTCATGTTTACTTCTACGGCTTCGGGTTTCAATTTGTACCGTTCAGCCAGATCACTCTGTACCCAATCGGGGCCTTGGATGGGACCCCAAACCTGAATTTTATCTTCCTGCCAATGAGCCACACAATTAAGCGGCTCCATACAACTATGCGATTCGTATGGGGTCCGGTAAGTGGCTTCCAATTTTTCACCTCCCTGCTGCCAAATCTCTGCAAACCCCCCTTTTTCCTTTACAGTATTGCCCTCTTTATCGAGGTCGGCGGCCATTCTTTTAAACAGTCCCTCTGTATCAAGGTGCTCAAAACCACTATCATCCCACTCTATTTTCAGCACTTTTCGTGCCTGCATACAAGCGTAGGTATCGGTAGCTACTACTGCTACCCCTTCCCGGGTAAAGGCAAATACTGGCATGGTTACTTTAAATACTTCTTTTACCCCCTGCACCGCAAGCGCTGCGGTGGCATCGAAACTTTTTACCTTCCCCATAAACCGGGGATTACGTTCCACCATCGCTATCAGCATTCCCGGCACGGTTTTATCGAGGCCGAAAATGGCAGTACCATTCAGTTTGGCCGGATTATCAAGCCTTGGCAGCGATTGCCCGATGAGTTTGTAGTCTTTCCTTGCCTTTAAAGCAACTTCTTTGGGCGGTGTGATTTTTGAGGCCTTCTCTACCAGATCGCCATAAGCCATTTTTTTACCGCTTGGCTTATGAAACACCTGCCCACCACTTGCATAGCAGTCTGCTTTGGAAACACCCCAGTTTACCGCAGCCGCTTCAATAAGCATTTCCCGGGCAGTGGCACCAGATTTTAGTAATAGTTTGTAAGCCGAGCGGATGGTAGAACTACCGCCGGTAATCTGACTACCATACCGCCCCTGATATCCCTGGGCAAATTCTACCCGCACATCTTCCAGATTCACTTCCAGCTCTTCGGCCAGAATCTGCGGCACCGATTGAAAAGAACCCTGCCCCATTTCGGAACGGTGGTTGTATAAAATCACCTTGCCGTTTTTGTCGACAGCAATCCAGGCAGTCAATTCAACTCCCATCTTTTCAGCGCCTTCCCCGGTAAGGATTTCGGCTACAGTATCGTTTCCAAAAGCCTTAAAATAATAGCCTACAGTAAGTGCTGCCGTGGTAAGACCACTCAACCGCATAAACTTACGCCGACTTAAACCACTTTCGGATGATTCCTCTTTATTGGGTATTTCCTGATACATTTTCTGTAAAATTAATAGTGTAAAATAATCATCCCTGCCGCATGATTTCAGCAGCGGTTTTCACAGCTTTGTGAATACGGGTGTAGGTGCCGCAACGGCAGATATGTCCCTGAAGCGCCACGGTAATGTCTTCATCTGCGGGATTGGGATTGGTACGGAGCAGGGCAGCCGCTGCCATCATTTGTCCGCTTTGGCAATAACCGCATTGCGGTACCTGTTCCGCTATCCAGGCTTTTTGCACCGGATGACCATTGTCGGGAGACAAGCCTTCCACAGTAGTTATTTTTGCCCGGGATGCAGCAGATACCGCTACTGAACAGGAACGAACAGGAGAACCATTGAAGTGCACCGTACAGGCGCCACATTGTGCAATGCCACAACCATATTTGGTTCCGGTCATGCCCAGCAGATCTCTCAAAACCCAAAGCAGAGGCGTTTGGGCGGCGGCTTCTACAGGATAATTTTTTCCATTAATGGTTAAATTGTAAGTCGGCATATTTCAGTATATTTTGAAAAAATAAAAATACTAAAAATCCATGAAGCAAGCTATGAATACGGATAGTATTATTTTTGGACAGCAGGAAATCTTAAACGGATAGAGAGTGGATTATCCTGCTCCCTTTTAAACAGGAAACGAAAACTGATTGTATGGCAAAAAAGAAGTCCCCGGCAGATGTTGGCGGTATCCGGCAACCGGGACAAAGTTTTTTTGAAGATGTATGGGCCGTGGTTAGGCTTATTCCCAAAGGGAGGGTGACAAGCTATGGAGCCATTGCGCAATATTTAGGTACCAAAATGAGTGCCCGCATGGTGGGCTGGGCCATGAATGCGGCCCATCCTTTACCCGATGTGCCTGCACAGCGGGTCGTGAACCGCAATGGTATGCTGAGCGGCAAAGCGCATTTTGCCACCGCAGACCACATGCAGGAATTGCTTGAAGCAGACGGTGTAGCCGTAAAAGAAGATACTGTGGTGGATTTTAAAACAAGGTTTTGGGATCCCTCTACTGAACTGGCGATATAGCGATTACCCGGATCAGGTATAGTAAGGACTGATCATCAGGTACACAATAGGACCCGTTACCGCCACATAAAACCATAGCGGCCAGGTGATTTTTGAAAGTTTACGATGCTTTTCGAACTCAGAGGTTAAACCCCGGTATGCCGTAAAAAGAATAAAAGGTAAGATGATAGCTGCCAGAAAAATATGCGTCACCAGGATCACGTAATAAACGGTACGAATAATGCCTTCTCCGCCAAATTTGGTATCGCCGGCCAGCAAGTGGTGGGCTATGTAAGAAACTAAAAATAAGATGCTGAGCACCAACGAAGACAGCATTAATTTTTTATGCAATGCATATTTGCGCTGCTTTACAGCAACCAATGCTGCTACCAGCAAAACTGCTATCAAACTGTTGATGACTGCATTAATGGCAGCAAAAATATGAATATCAAAGCCCATATCTACCTCAAGCTGCACCCTGCCAAGTACTACGATTACCATGAAAACGACTACTGAGAAAATCCCGATCAACCACCTTGCCTGCTTATCGTTTTTTTGAAGTGCAGGTGCTAACAGATTTGACATAAAACCAATTGTATTTATTGTTGAATGATGCGATAATAACAAAACTAAAAGCTTCAGGTTCAGGAAGGCAAATTGAATGATGTAGTTTTTTATTGCCCGACTACCGTCAACCGAAAAATATTTAAGCCCCTTCCTTTTTATCGGGAGCTGACAAATCGTCCATCCGCTTACGTGTACGATTAAGCCACCACATGCCCAGGAAAACGATAAATGGAACGGCAGCCAAAACCGGGAGTATTGGAATATATTCCCTGAAAATGGAAGGCTTATTGCGATCTCTTTCGAGGTATAAACGCCCGATATCAGCCGCAAGTTTTGACAAAGAAGCACTATCAAGTCCGTTGTAAAATCCCCGGACCGTGCGGTTGCGGTCGATGAGCATTACTTTTTCTGTATGGATAAAATTGCTGTCAATGCCTTCCCCATCCTGTGCTGATAATTTAAAATCGTACAACAGCAAATCGTAAATTTCTTTTTTCGAACCGGTCAGCAATTGCCAGTTATCACTGTTTACATGAAACCGGTCTGCCCAATGTTTTAAGGCCTGCACACTATCTCTTTCCGGATCCACGCTCAAAGAGAAAAAATGCACAATCGAAGTATCTCCAAACTTTTTACGTTTGGGGTTTTCAAAGCTTTGCTGCATTTTACGGATATTGCGGGTAAGCCCGGGGCAAATATTGGGGCAGCGGGTAAAAAATGTATTGACCACATAAATCTTGCCGTCCATATCACTCCCACGAACCGTTTCTCCCAAATGGTCTGTCAGCGTAAAATTGGGGATTTGATGCCATGCAGTATCGTAGGTGATCTTACCATCCTTTGAATGCTCAATAACCGAATCTGCGAAAAAATGACCCGGCATCTGTGCCGCATCAGCACCCATATTTCGTACCAGCAGGTAACAAAAAACAGGTAAAAACAAGGCGACTGAAAGTCCCCACCAAGATGTCTTTGTCATAATATGCTTTCAAAGAAAGAATCGACTCAGGGAAAATCAAACCCCTTATTCTTCCTGTATTTAGTAACAGATTTTGTATGCGATGGTTTGGTTTAAACCCATCTCCGCCATGGCGGCAAAGGTAGTACTCGACTGTCACCCATGGGGACTACGGGTTTTATTTTTACCAAATTTATAAGCCACCCTTTTCTTACTTAATCATTACGACTTAATTGATGGCCTGTTTTGACAAGTATTCTTGTTTAAAATGTTTTGTTTAGGGTGCAGGGCAGCCCCTACCCCCTTTTCAAAGGGATAAAAAACAACCAAGATTCAATTTAAAAGATTTAGGCTATTGCCAACCGTCATATCCGGCTGGCTTACGCCGTCTGAATACACAAGGTGATAAACAAGACAGAAAGTGCCGGAAAGCCAATTTATAGATGGTAGAAAAAGAGTTAGCCCATTAATTTTCATAATTTAGCATTTTCGGAGACATTATCCGGAGACAGCAACAAATAGTCTGATTAAATATGTTGAAAAGAACCGCAGGTATGTTGAAAAGAACCGCTGGCTTAGGGATAATCATAGCTTTGGCTACTCTTGGGTGCCAATCGCCAGAAGAAAAACTGGAGTCTAAAAAAGAAGAGGACCATGCTTGTATGCAGGTACCCAACCGGTTTGGCATTCTGGACAGTTCCACAGCGGGCATTGTGCCGGGTGGCGATTCTTCCACATCCGGAATGGTAATGATACCGGGTGGGACTTTTGATATGGGAGGCGACAACAATCAGGCATCTGCTGATGAATATCCCAAACACAAAGTGAAAGTGGATCCTTTTTACATAGACCAAACCGAAGTGACGAATGCACAGTTTCGCGTTTTTATAGAAGCTACCAATTATATAACCACAGCAGAAAGAAAACCTGATTGGGAACTGCTGAAAGCCTCGGTACCACCCGGTACGCCCAAACCACCCGACAGCATGCTGGTAGCTGCTTCACTGGTTTTTCAGCAAACAAGCGGACCAGTGAACCTGAACGACTTCAATCAGTGGTGGCGCTGGGAAAAAGGTGCGGACTGGAAACATCCGCAGGGACCTAACTCCACTATTGACGGTAAAGACAACTACCCCGTGGTGCAGGTAAGCTGGGATGATGCGCAGGCTTATTGTAAATGGACCGGCAAAAGACTGCCCACCGAAGCAGAATGGGAATTTGCCGCAAGAGGCGGACTTCTCAATAATATTTATCCCTGGGGCAACGAACCCGTAAATACCGGGCAACCCAAAACCAATAGCTGGGAAGGCAAGTTTCCTTATCTGAATGAGCTAAAAGATGGGTATGTAAAAGCCGCACCGGTAAAAACATTTGCCGCCAATGGCTATGGTTTGTACGATATGGCGGGCAATGTATGGGAATGGTGCGCAGACTGGTATGATGCCAATTACTACAAAACTGATGAAGGCAAAACATTAATCAATCCCAAGGGCCCTGCCAAAAGCTATGACCCCGAAGATGTCTACACCCAAAAACGCAGTTTACGTGGAGGCAGTTTTCTTTGCAACGACTCTTATTGCAGTGGCTACCGGGCTGCCCGCCGGATGAAAAGCAGCCCCGATACAGGGCTCGAGCATACCGGTTTCCGTTGTGTGAAAGAGGCGAAATAAGGGTTTGGGGGCTACTACAGTTTGGTGTCTTCACCAACCTGTAGCAGCTAAAGAGATTATCCCTTTGAAATCCACTTTTTGCCAATAGTGGCAATGCTCCTTACTCGTATATGTCCAAGACGCTAAGTTGTATAGAATTGAAAATTAACACAAATATGCCTCCGACCCATGCGGAGTGGTATTTTTCCAGCAAGCAAACAAACACAAACCAAAATCCGACTCCAGAGGAGTCGTACATTACCTTTTGCTCCGCCGGAGTGATATGCGAAACCACTTAGGTCGGTGCGCTGCAGTATGCTTTATTAATCATAAATGTGGAACCCCGATGAGGTCGTTTTTTGCTGATAATGGGGGTGTAAACAACCCATATTGGCTCAGTACCCTACATTTATTGAAATAAATAACGGATTCCTCCTAATATGTAAACAAACCATATTGGCTCAGTACCCTTTTTATGGAGTGATTACTCAAATTGCACAGACTAACTACCAAGTTGACGGCAATGATGTCTGCCTCCCGATATGGCAGGTATTTACCATCCTTAAGAAATGACACCAACCATTACAAAAAAAGGCTGCTCCCTATTTAAGGGAAACAGCCTTTTGCTATAAAAAAGTGATCGTTTTTTATTTTTCCGCGCCTTCTGGTACTGCAGGCTTCGGAGCCGGAGCTACCTGCTCAATTTTCGATTTATCCGGGCTGCTGCCAGCATTGGTATTTTTCATATTCTTCCAGCTGTTGCCATCCATCAGGAAGGCTGCGATAAACCAAACGAACAACATCAGAGGCACTACAATGGTCATAATCATATTCCGTACTTCATCACCCAGGTGCATAAAGTAAGAAGTAATATAAAAAGCCTTTGCCAAGGACAGGATGGTTACGATGCCCTTGACGATCAAAACACTTGTGGCGCTGCCATGTCCGATTTTATAAATCAGTAAACCAAGACACAATTCAATAATCGTAATCACTGAAAGTATAATGGTTACTTTTTTAACCGTTTTATAAAAGGCGGTGTCGTCTGTATGCGAGGCAAATGATATTTCGTCGGATGCTAATTGTTGAGACATATTTCAATATTTTAAATTCCAAATATTTTAAACAAACCCTGTACTATCCTGAAAGAATTGCCGGGTTGGATTTTTTAAAAACAAACTAGATCAGATAAAAACAAAGGAATACAAATACCCACACAAGGTCTACAAAGTGCCAGTACAGTCCTGCTTTCTCAATCATTTCGTAATGACCGCGCTGATCAAAATGACCTAAACGGGTTTTGATGTACATAATAATATTAATGGCAACCCCACTCAAAACGTGGAAACCATGGAAACCGGTGATACCAAAAAAGAAACCGCCAAAGGCAACTGGCCCCGGAGTGGTAACCGCCATACCATGTTCAACAAGTCCTGGAACTACTGGTCCCCATGGATTGGTACGAGCGGTAGTTCCCATTGGTAGAATTTCACCATTCACCAATGTAGCATGGTCGCCCATAATCAGGTGAGTCCATTCCCATGCCTGACAAGCCAAAAACGCAATACCACCAATTATGGTCCAGATCATATACTTTTCTACACCTTTCCGGTTCATTTTGTGGCCTTCATGCACGGCCAACACCATGGTTACCGAACTGATGATGAGGATGAAAGTCATCAAGCTCACAAAAGCAAGTGGAAGATTAGCATGCCCCATTCCCGGGAATGCATTAAAAACGAGATTGGGATCGGGCCAGTAGTTGGCGCTGAAACGGATGGTTCCATAACTGATAAGAAATGCTCCGAAAGTGAATGCATCACTCATAAGGAAGTACCACATCATCAGTTTTCCGTAACTAACATTAAAAGGGCTCTTTCCTCCCGTCCACCATTTAGTACCCGCTGGTATTGCTGCTGTTGCCATAATTAATATGCTCTGATTATGCTGTTAAGCCTCGCAAAAATAAGAGTACAAGTCTTAAATCAGACAGTTTGTCGAAAAGAATTTGGTAGTTTGGTGAACCTTTTTCCGAAATCGCATTTATTTCCCCGTTTTCAGGGGCTGTTGATGCCCATTAACTCACTACGGTGAGAAAAATAAAGAGGTAAATCCAAAGGATGTCTACAAAATGCCAGTAAGTGGCTGCAACCTCTACGCCTATAGGACTGTAGGTTTTTACTTTACTTTTGAAAGCCCGGTAAAGCATAACCATCAGAGTAATAATACCACCTATTATATGCAGAATATGCACCCCGGCTATCACGGCAATAAAAGAACCGGCCACATTACTTCCGGGTCCAATTAATTTGATTCCCCTATCGGCCAGCGTACCAAAACCAATAAACTGCATGGTGATAAAAGCCGCCCCTAAAATAGAAGTGATGGTCATAAACTGCCGGTAGCTTTGCATCCGCCTGTCCTTGAATTTACGCACAGCCAGTTGCATAGTAATGCTGCTTGCTACAATTACAAAAGTACTGTAGGTGAAAATCAGGGGTAAATCGAAGCCCTGCCAGTTGGTTTGGCTGCGTTTTACAATATAGGCACTGGTAAAACCGGCAAACATCATTACGATGCTGCCCATGGCTATCCAGAGGGTAAATTTATAAGGATGAATTCTTCCTTTTTGTTCCATAGTCATCATATATTAATAATGCTTTTTGAGGCTATTATGTTCATTGAAAATAAGCTGCTTTGTCGGCCAGTAGACTGATGAGCACCACCGGTAAATAAATGTAACTGCTGAACATGACCCTGCGGGCTGCTTTTACATCCATTTCGCGGTACAATCGCACACATTGGATCACCATAGCGATATTAGCTGCCAGCACCAGGTACATGCTGAATTGCCCGCTGATGCCTGTAAAATAAGGCAAAAAGCCAAGTGGAATCATCATCAGGCTATAGCCAATAGCCTGTAATGCCGTTTTTTGGGTAGGCTCATTCTGATTGGGTAGCAGTTTGAAACCCGCTTTATCATAATCGCGGTGCGCCACCCAGGCAATGGCCCAAAAATGTGGAAACTGCCATAAAAACTGAATGGCAAAAAGTACCCAGCCACCTGCAGAAAACGAATCGGCACCTGCCACCCAGCCAATCAGGCAGGGAAAAGCACCGGGAAAGGCTCCTACCAATACAGAAATCGCACTAACCTTTTTGAGTGGAGTATAAATAAAGGCATATATAAACCAACTCAAGACCGACAATAAAGCCGCCTGTATATTGAAGAAATACCACATGATGGCTGTGCCTGCTACTATAGCCATCACAGCAAACAGTTGTGCTTCAAGTACCGACATTCTGCCAGAAGCAATTGGCCGGTTGCCGGTCCTTTTCATCAAAGCATCCGAATCTTTCTCGTAAATCTGATTGATAGCGTTGGCACTGCCGGTTACCAGCAATCCCCCTAAGGAAAGGAGCAGCACCATCTTTAAGGAGAAGGAAATATTAGGAACCAGCAAATAAGCCATCACACTGCTAAAAACTACTGTGATATTCAGAGTAAATTTAATTAACTCCTTGTAGTCCTGCAATTTTCTTGATATGCCCGCTTTTGGTACCGCTGCTTTTACCTGCATGCTTATTGAATCTCTCGTCCGGTTTTTTTATTAGAAGGTGCAAAGGTAAGCAGCAATAACGGGTGACAGGGAAAAATATGAAATTTTACCAAAGCGATAAACATCGCATCGCGCTTTAAAAATTACCAGCTCCGGCTAATGAAATGGGGAGTGACCATTACTCCACTAATACAAAAGCGGCCCATGCAAAAGGCTTATACCGGGCACGCATATTTTTTTGTGCTTCGTAAAAAGCTGCCCGAAAGTCTTTGCCTTGCAGAACGCCTTGATAGAAAAGGGTCATCAGCTCGGCGGTTTCGGCATCAGGTACCTGCCAAAGACTTAAAATCATACGTTGGACACCGGCAAGTTTCAGTGCTCTTTGCAAACCGAAAACCCCTTCCGAATCCTGCAATTCGCCCAGCCCGGTTTCGCAGGCACTCAGCACCACCAATTGCGTTTTCTGCCAATCGAGTTGTGCCAGTTCATAGGCTGTTAATATACCATCTTCGGCATCCTTTACCTGCTGATCGCCCCGCCAGTATTTATTGGCATTGGCCAAAATGATACCACTTCGCAAAAGCGGATCGTCCATGGCCGACAAAAAAGAAGTTGTGCTTCCTGCTTCCAGAACATCCTTTTGATGCTCTACATCCGGCAGAAAAAAACCATGGGTGGCTATATGAATGATATCAGGTGTGTTAGCCGTCATAGTTTTGAGTTGAGATTCCGAGGCCTGCATACCCTGCCATTTCACTACTTTTTTAGCTTTACCGGTAAAAAATGCCTGTATCACGTCAATCTCTTTTTGGGTTCCCGGCAGATCGCTCCAGTATTCGCCGGTAACCCCTTTTCCATCTCCATTGAAATTGGCATGACCTGCCAGCAATACCTCCGAAATGGGCGACTGTTCTTTGCGGATAGCGGCTACTTGTCGCAGAGAGGCCACCTGCCGCAATTCTACCTGATCGAGCAAAACACTGTCTCTACCAACCGGCAATGCAGCAAAAGCCACTTTATGCAATAATCCGTCGGGGGCCAGGTAAATGACTTTACTATCCTTCAGATAGGGTTGCAGCGGCTCCCAAATCAACCGGTACAAACTGTCGCCGGTAAAGGCTGCCTTTTTAAATCCTCCGATCTGTGTTCGGTACAATTTGCTGACCGCTGTTTCCCGGCTGTCAGTTTTTCCACCAGACAGGCACCACTGGATATCTTTTTCAATACCTAGTGGTACTATTTCCGGAGCGCCTTTTGCCCGAATGATGATGGCTCCGTACTGCACGACCCCAGTGTACCTATTTGCTTTTAATTCGGGGAAACGAAGATATTCCAAAGCTGTTTCGCCAGGTTTCAGAGCCCTTTGAATGGCTTTCCAATCCAACGGCTTTTCTTCGCTTCCCAGCTGGTTTCCGGCTTTTTTGTAAATGGCCTGCTCGTAATTATTAGCCATCACCTGCAGGCTATCCAAATCAAAAGTTCTTTCTGAACGGGTTATTGCCAATTGCTTCAAATAAAGCGAACGGGTAAACTGCCACTGATCAGCAAGTTTTTGAACAAAAGGATCGGGAATATTTCTGATGCGTTTAAGGGTGGCAGATGCATTTTTTAAAACAAAGCCTTTTAGCTGTAGTTGCTGATTGATTATTTTTTCCAATATGGCAGGATTGCGGTTATCAGATTGAACATAAAAGGCCGGCAGCATTTGGAAATAAGGTGCATTTTGCTGCCACCACCCCACCTGATCTTTTTCACTAAGGGCGTACAGGTTTACTTTGTAATAATGAATCTGTATATCTAACGAATGCAAAAAATAGTTTATGGCACCGGATATATTACCAGACAACTGTTCCAGCATACCGAGATTTCTGAGGGTGACTGCCAGCAATTCGGAGGAGTCTCCCATGGTTGTTTTCACCAGCGGTAAAAGTTCTTTTCCCTGTAACCGTCCTTTTTCAAAAGCTTCGATTTTGGTATAACCTGCCAATACATTGTTTGAAGATTTTAAATACAGCAAGTTGTTTTTCCCGTAGCGCTTTTGTGCATAGGCCTGTGTTTGGAGGGCATAATCCAATCCTTTTGTGAAGTCCTTTTTTTCAAGGTATAAAGTAGAAAGATTGGCCAGAACCGTTTCGTAAACATTGCTTCTTTTACGGGAAGGTTCATCCATATTTTCCAGCACTTTCAGGTACAAAGTTTCTGCACTGCTATAATCCCCCTGCCGTTGGGCCATCAGGGCAATATTATTAATGATAGTCTGTGTGTTGGAAGCTGCGAGCATCCCATTTCCCAGCATTATTTCGAGACTTGCTGCAAGCAGTTTGTCAGCATCCGCGTAACGGGCCTGCGCCACCAATACCATGGCGAGATTGGCCATGCTGAGGGCAGTTTGCGGATGACGAATTCCCAGCAACCGGTTTACAATGGTAAAGGATTGACGCAAAACCTCTTCGGCCATCATATAGTTGCCGGTTTCCTGATAAATGATCCCCATATTGGACAATACAGAGCCGGTGTAACGCGATGAATCACCGAAAATCTTGTTATTGAGCGCCAACGCTTTTTTACAAAGGCCAATGCCTTCATTGCTATTGCCCAGACTATTGGCAATCATACCTTCGAGCTCATACAAGCGGGCAAACAAATATGACTCCTGCATTCCTTTTGTAGAAAGAATAAGCCGGGAGCTATCAATATGTGATTTTGCTGCAGCAGGCTGATTTAAAAAAAACGCATTATTGGCCAGCGATGCATGAATCTCAGCAAGTTCAGGATGGTCCCATCCAAATTTTTGCTGGTAAAAACGAGCTACCTGTTCCAGCAACTGAACCGCAGCAAGTTGCTTTCCGGCATCCATATCGGTATAGGCTCTACTTTTGAGAATGGTGGCATACAGCAAATCATCTTCATAACCGCCCTTTTCAAGCAAGTGAAGCGCCGTATCATAATGAGAATCTGCCAAGGAAAAATCCCCCATATCCCCATATAGGTTGCCAAAATTGTGGTGAAAATTGCCTAACAGAAAAGGATCCTGTTGCCCGGTTTTTTTATAGATGGAAGATGCTTCTTCGAGTAAACTTTCTGCAACCTTGAACTGCCCTAAGTTCCGGTAACAATCTGCCAGCATTTCAAGCAGGGATGGATACCCTTTGTTTTGATACTTCTCCTGCTTTTTTGCAAGTACCAAAGCTTTGGCATAGGAGTCGAGTGCTTTGGCATAAAGCTGAGAACGACGATAGCCATTGCCGGCATGTTCCAGGAAAGTATAATAAGCGTCAGACTGATCCCCTTCAATTTGGACAATCACTGGTAAAAGTGCTTCGGCCACCACAATCACTTCCTGTAAGTCATTCATTAAAAAATCGACTTCGATCAGATTTCCTGCAACTACCAGCAAATTGGGGTATTGGTCCTGAGGATATTGCAGAAAATATTCGTAGGCCGTCAAAAAATACAACTGCGAAGAATCGTATTGCTGCAAGGATAAAAAAGCGTTGCCAATGCTGTTGTTACTTAATCCTGCCTCAACAATCTGATCTGTTTGCGTAGCAGCGATATAAGCTCTTTTTGCCTCCTGCCAGTAACGGATGGAAGCAGCCCAGTTTTCAAGGGCTGCATGTGTTTCTGCCACATTATCAGCTGAAATGGCATAGTTCACATTGACATTACCAAATTCCGTGGTTGCCAATGACAACATGCGCAGTCCAAGCGGCAATGCTTCTTTGTAGCGGCCAGCTTGAAAAGCCTCTAAAAAAGAATTATTAACCGACACAAAATCCTGTGTATGCCCGACAGCAGCCATCAATAACCCAACTAAAAAAAAAACGGAAAACCTACGCATAGCAACCCAAACTGATCAAGGCACAAGGTATAAATAGTAACCGGTTACTGAGTCCGTGGAGGAGGGTATTTTTCAGACAGCCTTTTTAGAAGAACAGGTTCAATAAGAATCCCAAAATTTGATAAAAAGAGTACCGTCTCAGTAGAAAAAAAAATCAATTCATGCCCAATTGCGGGATGCCAAAATTTCTGAACCAGATAAATATAGAAGGATCACAAAAAAAAAAAACCTACTTTTTGTCCACTTGAAGAAAACGTATCAAAAACAGCCTACTTTTTGTCCATTACACCGCTTTTTATAATCGCACAGTTTAGCTGAAAAGCCTATAACTTCTTGTATGGATGTTTGATGAATTGCCATGAACCGGAAAAACCTGCTTTTTTTAAGGTGTCAAGGTAGGGTGGTAACACACAGGGTGTTTTAAAAATAATACCATAAGTTTTAGCTTTATATATTGCATTGGTCTACTAAAATAGTAATTGAAACTTGGGAGTAAGATTAAGCATAAATAAAAAGAACGGATACGAGAAACCTTTATTAAGAAAACCAATTTTCAATCGCCCGGTATTCCATAAGAAAGCTACCCTCTATTTTTACTTTTGAAAAAGTTTTATGGTTATCATATCCAAATCAATACTTGTAACATTTTCGGACAAACATCCAGATGCTATACATGCAATTATAAACTGGTATGAAATAACCAAAAATGCAGACTGGAATCATTTTGCTGCACTAAAAAAAACATTTAGTTCAGCAGAGAGCGAAGGAAATAACCGATATGATTTCGATTTTAAAGGAAATCAATACAGAATGTTTGCCTTAATTTTATTTACTATAAGAAAAATTTTTATCCTTTTTATTGGAACGCATAAGGAGTACGATAAAATTGATGCTTCAAATATTGAATTTAAAAAATAATACTAATGACATGTAACATAACCTCAAAAAGCCATTATCATGAAACCATGATAAAAATATATGCATTAATTCAGGAGGGAGAGGAGCATCTATCAGAAGATGATCTAACACAATTACAAACAATGGCGTTTGCCGCAGAATATTATAAAGACGAAATTTTGGCACTGAGCATGCACAAAGAGCCAAAAAATATCGCTGATTGGGTTGAACAAGCTCGGTCCTACCAATCTCGGAGGCGGCAACGATGGTGTTCGCATAGCAAATGAGGGTTCTAGTGGCAATTACTGGCACCTGTATACCTTCAACACCACCGCTGTTTCAAATTTCTTTTTTTAGGTTTAAGGCGTGCCATTATTGCATCAACCGGCGCTTACACAGAGGTTTCAGATCAGAGAAAACAGAATATTGCGAAAATAAAACCCGGGCTATTATCAAAAATCATGAAATTGCAATCAGGCAGGTATCAGTACAAAACCGTGAAGGATGATGAAGATGGTCTGATTTAAAGGGATCGATGCCATTTCGGTTTTATGACACAGGATGTAGAAAAACTCTTTCCTGAGCTCGAGTACAAAGGAGCAGATAATCCTGCACAAAACTTTTACGATTTAGATAATTCAGGGTTTGGGGTGCTCGCCATTAAAGCTATTCAGGAGCAACAAACAATAATAGAACAACAGCAAGCAACTATTGAATCGTTAACAACCCAAATACTGGACATTAATCAAAAACTAAACAATATCCTAATAGAATCAAGGCAGGAAACAACCT
>JBBQXO010000082.1:0-21137 GCA_038209595.1 Chitinophagales bacterium | reverse complement strand
TGAGTGGGATCCTACTTATACGGTTATGAAAATCATGCATTTCTTCCACATCATCCGGTTAAAACCCATCCCGGTTCCTGTGAAGAATGATGGATTACAAATAAAAAATTCCTAATACAAAATCTGCCTATCGGCAGACAGGTTCCACACTTATCGCCTTTAATGCGGCGTTCAAAAGGTTTTATAAAAATAAGAAATTTGTATCAACCATTTTTTATTTTTTTTAAATAGTTAATTAAACAAAATAATAAATAATAACCACACGAAACCATCCTGCATGACGCGGGTGTAACCAAACAAAGGAAACCATCCCGCATGAGGCGGGAGTAACCAAACAAAGGAAACCGCTGACCAAGCCATGTCTTTGGGCGAGGGTAAACTCCTCGTTCCTCGGAGTGACGACACTGGAGGGAGTGACGACACTACTGGATGCAATGACGACTTTAAACCCACCATGCCTTCGTCAGAGCCGTCATGTCGACGATAGGAGACATCTCGTGATTCGAAGCATGGATTAAACCAAGTCTTTGGACGAAGCGATTTCGTGACTCGAAGCGCTTAGCAGGCCATTACTCTGGGCGAAGCGAGACTCCTCCTGCGTCGGAGTGACGACACTGGATGGGCAAACCTGCCTATTGGCAGACTGGTTCCCAAACAAATAATAAATAATAAACCATCCCGCATTGAGCGGGAGTAACCAAACAAAAAAAAACCATCCCGCATGAGGCGGGAGCAACCAAACCATCCCGCATAGGGCGGGAGTAACCAAACAAAAGAAACCATCCCGCATTGAGCGGGAGTAACCAAACAAAAGAAAACCATCCCGCATGAGGCGGGAGCAGCCAAACAAAAAAAACAAAAAACAAAAAAAACAAAAAAAAGGAAAGTTGATTACATAACCGGTCCGGCTTTACGTTTGACTTCAAGCATGGCCTTGATTTTAGCAACTTCTTCCTGCTTTCCACCTATATCATTTCTGGTGTTTTCGAGCTCTTTTTCCAGCTTTTCCCGGCTACGTTCCAATTTATCCATATCCGATTCGAGCTCTTTCAACTCTTTTTCCAGCTTTCCTATTTCAAACAAATAAAGCTGATTGCTGATACCAGGATTTAACTCATCGAAAATAACACTTCCACCCGCCACAAGCACTACACCCGAACCAACTTCCTTTTGCGCCTTGCTGGGTTTGTCTTCAGAAATAGCCCCGGGTTTGGTAAGAATGACGATCAGCCTAGACTTATCTTCATTTCGTTTTCCGGCTCTTTCTACCCGCACAAAGGCATCCTGCAATTCATTGGTTCCTCCTTTGGCAAGACGTACATTCCTATATGTAGTGTAGCCCTTATGCGACCGCTCTTTAGCGCCTTTAGAGGCAAAATACTCTTTTACGGCCGCTTCCACCTGATCGGTACCCACTTCCATTTCTTTAACATAAGCAGGGTATTTAAGCCCATTGTATTCCACCACCGCAGTGCTTACAGTTTGAGCGATTGCACTATGCAGACTGGCAATTAATAATACTACAACCAAAAGATATTTTTTCATACAAGTTTTTATTAATCCGTTATTTATTCAATTTTTAAAGGCCATCCCGCTGCTATTGGCTAACCATCACGAATGAGTACCCACAACAAAAAAAAGTCACAGGGACATTATAGCACCTGCTAAAGATGCTTGATTTTCTCTTTTTGACCGCAACCGGATTGCTATCAAATTTACAAACAATAAAATTAATAACAACGCATTCCCTTACCGCTCCTAATTTTGAACGAATTCCTTCTTAATCATTATCCATTGAGCAATATAAAAAAACTGGCAGGACAAACTTTATGGTATGGGGTTCCCACCATTACAAGCCGATTCCTGAATTACCTGCTTTCGATATTGTTGGTGGGTATTTTTAAACCCAATGCTTTTGGGGTCATTACCAACCTGTACGCTTTTATTCCTTTTCTGAATATCCTTTTTACTTATGGGCTCGAAACTGCCTATTTTCGGTTTGCCGAACTCAAAAATAAACAGCAGGTTTACAATACCCTTAGTGTTTCTATTTTTATCTCAACGCTGGTATTTACAGTACCGCTGGTAATCTTTAGTCAGTCGCTTGCCAATTTTTTAGAAATACCAAACCATCCTGAGTATATTCTTTTTTGCGCTGGTATCGTGTTTTTTGATACTTTATCTACACTGCCCTTATCACTACTGCGGCAGCAGGAAAGACCCAAAAGATTTGCATTGGTGCGGGTATTAAGTATTGTTACCAATATTGTATTTACGCTGCTCTTTTATATTGTAGCCCCAAAGTTTCAGAACCATGCACTCTTTGCCTGGTACGACCCACAGGTGGGCGTTGGTTATGTGTTGGTAGCCAACCTGATTGCAAGTGTTGTGACGCTATTGCTGCTGATTCCCGAATGGCGGCAAGCCAAAGCTCGTTTTGATTTCCAACTTTGGAAAGAGATCATGCGGTACAGCATGCCACTGATTGTAGTGGGTTTTGGTGGCATGATCAACGAGATGCTTAGCCGCTTTATTTTTTTGAAAGTATCGCCCTTACCCATGGAAGAAAAAAACTTTGAATTGGGGGTATTTGGTGCCAACTATAAACTTGCAGTATTGATCACCATTTTTATACAGGTTTTTAAAATGGCTGCCGAGCCCTTTTTCTTTTCACAATCGCAAACTAAAAATGCCGCCGAAACCTATGCCCGGGTAATGAAGTATTTTGTAATGGCCTGCTGCCTCATGTTTTTAGGAGTAGGTCTTTTCCTCGACATTTGGAAATTGATGATTACCTATAAAAATCCGGAATATGGAGAAGGAATCAATGTTGTACCTATTTTGGCCATGGGAGCGGTATTTTTAGGCACCTATTACAACCTGAGCATTTGGTACAAACTATCCAACAAAAACTGGATAGGAGCACGCATTACGCTAAGCGGGGCACTCATTACCATTTTGCTGAATATCTGGTGGATCCCTCTATTTAGCTATACCGGAAGTGCCTGGGCCACTTTTGTTTGCTATGCTTACATGATGGTGGCTAGCTATTGGATGGGACAACGGTATTATCCCGTGCCCTATGAAGTAAAAAAACTGGTTGGCTATATTGTAACTGCCGGAGCTTTGTATATTTTGCATTGGTACATTGGCCGATTCTTTTCGCAAATGGGCATCCGAATGGGTCTCGGACTCCTTTTTCTTACTGCATTTACAGGCTTATTGGTGTACAATGAAAAAGAGGAATGGAAGAAAATGCCCTTCCTTAGCAAACGGATTCGATAATCAGATGACATAATTGCTTTGAAACATTGATATTTGCACCGAAATAAAAAGGCATTCATGATACCTAAGTACAAGCGAATTCTGCTGAAATTATCCGGAGAATCCCTGGTGGGAGAAAGTAATTTTGGTCTTGACTCTAATGTTTTGAGCCATTTTGCCACTGAAATTAAAAAAATTGTCAACCTCGGCGTGGAAGTAGCAGTGGTAATTGGCGGTGGAAATATTTACCGGGGTATGAATGAAGCTGAAACCGGTATTGAGCGTGCACAGGGCGATTACATGGGTATGCTTGCAACGGTAATCAACGGTATGGCCATCCAAAGTGCGCTGGAAAGAGCGGGTGTTTTTACCCGGCTTCAAAGTGCTATAAAAATGGAACAGGTAGCCGAACCTTATATTCGTCGCCGGGCAATCCGTCACCTTGAAAAGGGTCGTGTGGTTATTTTTGGCGCCGGCACCGGAAATCCTTATTTTACCACAGATACAGCGGGTAGCCTCCGCGCAATTGAAATTAAAGCCGATGTTATTCTTAAAGGAACCCGGGTGGATGGTATTTATACAGCAGATCCCGAAAAAGACCCCACCGCTACGAGATATCCGGTCATATCGTATCAGGATTGTATCAGTAAAAATCTCAAAGTAATGGATATGACAGCCTTTACGCTTTGTATGGAAAATCAGTTGCCCATTATTGTATTTGACATGACTAAACCAAATAACCTTTTACAGGTTGTTTGTGGAGCCAAGGTAGGAACCTTGGTGCGTGAAAAAGTGTAATCCCTTAGAACCCCTTTAGGAACACTCCTACAAAAGCATGTATAAATAATTATAAATCAATGGGTTGAACCAAAGTAAAACGACTGCGAAAACAGTCGTTCTGTTAAAATTAATCATTGAATAAATTTTTGAATAGCAACAGCATGATCAGATATTGTTTTTCCTTTTGGAAGGAAAAACCTGATTCCTCATATGTTTTATGCCTTTGTAAATGGCCTGAGTACCCGGTTTCCAGAAGATATTTCCCCTTTCAAATATTACCTCGCATGAAATATTGAGTTGGATGGCAACCACAATAACCATCTTGCCTCACAAATGAAGGCTCAATTATGTGGAGAAGATGCCCAAATGGGGATGCTGCCGAAAAAGCAACCGTGGCTGCGCTTGAGAAAAATACTACGCTTTGGAATGGTATTTATCATTAACTCCTTAAAACAGGAAAGCCGTTGATAAATCAGCCATCAAAAATAATTCCCGATTAGGTTTAGAAAATTGCAAAAAAAAGTCTGCCACTGCAGACGAATTTCTTACAGAAAGTTAGTCGCTATGTTAAACGGGGACTTTTTTTATAATGTAAAGGGAACAAGTATGATTTTCGTAAGAGCCTGACAAATGTTGTAGACTCCTGCCAAAATCCAATTTTCATACCCTTAATCTTCCTTCTTTGTAGTAGAGGTCTTTCTTGCAGCCTTTGCTGGACGTACCTTTCCGAAAGATCCTTTGAAAATTTTACCTTTTTTAGTTTTTTTATCTCCTCTGCCCATGATTGTAATTTTTTAAAAAATATTATTGAAAAGAGTGCAAAAGTAGTGCAGGACAGCCATAAATAAAAACCGGAACTGTTTTCCAAGTGAAAACAGTTCCGGATTACCGTAAATCCGGCAGAAAACTTTATTAGATTTTCTCTGACAATTCCTTACCGGGCTTAAACTTGGCTACTTTTTTAGCCTTGATTTTAATAACCTCTCCGGTTTGAGGATTACGACCATTACGTGCCGCACGCTTGCTTACTGAGAAAGTGCCAAATCCAACCAGGGTTACTTTATCGCCCTTCTTCAGAGTTTTGGTTACTGCATCTACAAAAGAGTCAAGCGCAGCATTAGCCTGCGTTTTTGTAATTTCGGAATCTTCGGCCACTTTGGCAATCAATTCAGCTTTGTTCATAATAAATAATTTTAAATGATGTCAATTACAAATATAATCGCAATTCTTTACTAAATACTACTTTTAGCAAAACCTGTGTATCGTTCGAAATGCTTTACTGATAAGCGTTTCAGCATTTTTTGGCATTTATCATTCTGTTCAGAACTTACTCATCAGCATACTAAAACCCTTTACTGCATTGAATTTCAGGCAATTATAAGGGTTACTCACATTGGTTGGAAATGTCCTTTTCGGGTTGAAACCCTTACCACATAAGGGCTGCGCTTCTTTTTATTATCCACAGCTAGTGGACAACTTCCATCAAAGAACGATAAGAAATGAAAGCCTTTCCCCATGCTTTTATGGCCTCTGCACGCAGTTTTGCGGCATATTCCTTCATATATCGCTGGTATTGTTCTGTTGTATCCGTAAAATATTGAACGGCATAGGTGGGGCCTTCGGTTTCATCAATTTCTAAAACCCGAACCAACCGGTGGTGGGTAAAACAACCAGAACCAATGACTTCGGGTATATGGGTTGTCTTCATCCATTGCAGCCAGGCTTCCTGAATTTCCCAACTGATTTGTGAGGTTACATTATATATAAGCATGTGTGGATTTTTTATATGGTAAAATCGGTGATTACGACCGTATTAAAATTACCGATTTATTTATTTCCCGACCGGCAAAGCTCAGGACTCCATTTCAACGAAAACCGGACAATGGTCGCTGTGCTTTATATCCGGGTAAATGTCAGCGGCTGTTATTTGCTTTTTAAGGTCATCCGTTACACATATATAATCAATACGCCAGCCCTTATTATTGAGCCTTACAGTCGGAAAACGCTGACTCCACCAGGAATAAGCGCCAGTCACTTCCGGATGCAAGGTGCGAAAGGTATCGATAAGACCGGCCGCTACCCATCCATCCATCCAACTGCGCTCTTCGGGTAAAAAACCACTCGAATTTTTGTTTCCCTTGGGATCATGGATATCAATGGCGGTATGTGAAATATTGTAGTCGCCCGCAATAACCAGTTTTTTCCTGTTTTTTCGTAGTTTTAATATGTACTCCTGAAATTCGCTGAGCCATATATATTTATAATTCTGTCGCTCTGCACCACTTGTTCCGCTTGGGAAGTAGGCATTTACAACTGTAATGTCCTCAAAATCGGCCTGAATTACCCGACCCTCAAAATCGCTCTGCTCATAACCGGTTCCTGTTACTACTTTATCAGCGGGTGTACGGGAAAAAATAGCCACCCCGCTATAACCTTTCTTTTGGGCAGAAAACCAATAAGTGTAGTAACCAAGTGCTTCAATGGCTTGAAGATCCACATCACCAGAAGTGGCTTTGGTTTCCTGAAAACAAATAATATCTGCCGGATTGGTTGCCAACCATTCGAGCAACCCCTTTTTTATAGCAGCCCTGATGCCATTTAAATTGTATGATATGATGCGCATGCGAAAAATTTTAGAAAGCTTCAAAAGAACAATAAACAATGGTACTCTTTTTGGCTATTGAAACCAATGTTTGGAAATGCTCTTTAAATAATGAGTAAATGTTACCCTTCTTGCTGTCCTACAAACCCCACCTAAATTATTATGATGTGGGAGTAGAATATCCTGTGTCAGGACAAAAACAAGGTAATTTTGTTCTGCCTGCTGCTCAAGTGGGGCAAAAATAAATTTATGAACGATTCTTTTCTTTACTATTTACTTTATAAACCATTTCAGGTACTTACCCAGTTTTCTCCCGTACCTGGCAAGCAAACCCTTGCCGATATTATCGATGTACCAAAAGACGTGTACCCGGTGGGCAGGCTCGACTTTGACAGCGAAGGACTTTTGTTGCTTACTAATGATAAAAGCCTGAACCATCAATTGCTAACTCCCGGCAAGGCACACGAACGAGAATATTGGGCGCAGGTAGAAGGTTCATTTACACCGGAAGCATTGAATCAACTCCGTAGAGGGGTAGTCATTTCCATTGATGGTAAAAAACATCAAACCTTACCAGCCAAAGCCACACTTATACCTCAGGCAACCGACCTTCCTGAAAGGCAACCCCCAATCCGTTTTCGTAAAGAGATTCCGACAAGCTGGATCAGCCTTACCTTACAGGAGGGCAAAAACCGACAGGTCCGGCGTATGACTGCAGCGGTAGGTTTTCCTACTCTTCGGCTTATCCGATGGCGTATTGGAAGACAAACTGCTGCAGGAATGCTATCTGGCGATATACGGGCTGTAAAAAAACAGGAACTCTTATAAATTAGAAAACAGGAGGTTTTTAGGCTCAAAATCACCCCAAAAGATTAGGTGCTCTTAAAAAAGAGACAAATTTTTTATTGAAAATCAGATAGTTACAAAGGGACCTACAAAAATAAGTAGCCAGATAGATGAAAATATCCGCAAAACCCCGCTACCTTTGCCGCCCAATTATAAAACGGGATTTTGTGCGGGATGGCGATAAAATCCATAAAACAATCGAAAAAAAATGAGTAAACTACATTTTACTACAAAACATGCCAATGCGGCTACCGTACAACGTACGTGGTACGTTGTAGACGGTACCAATCAAACCGTTGGACGCATGTGTGCCCGGATTGCCGCCGTGTTACGGGGCAAAACCAAGGCTTATTATACCCCACACGTTGATTGTGGAGACTACATTATTGTAACCAATGCTGAAAAGGTGAAATTTACCGGCAACAAACTGGATCAGAAAATGTACCAGAACTTTAGCGGTTACCCTGGCGGATTGCGGGAAGAAGTTGCAGGAGACCTGCTGAAGCGCAGACCTGAAGTAATTGTGGAAAGAGCTGTAAAAGGTATGCTTCCAAAAAACAGACTGGGTCGCAAGATGTACAAAAAGTTATTTGTATATACCGGCAGTGAGCATCCGCATATTGCTCAGAATCCCAAAGAGCTTAAATTCTAAGGTATCCTTATCAATATTTTCCCCATTATTAAAAAATTATAATTCCAATATACAATGGAAAAACAAAAAAACGCAGTTGGTCGCAGAAAGGAAGCGGTAACCCGGGTTTTCCTGAGCCGTGGCAATGGTGCGATTATCATTAACGACAAGGACTATAAAGTCTATTTTCCGCTGGTTTACCTGCAAAATCAGGTTGAACTTCCCCTGAAAGCTGTAGAAGGTTTAGATAAGTTTGATATTAAGATCAACGCTACCGGTGGTGGTATCAAAGGTCAGGCAGAAGCTGCCAAGCTTGGTATTGCCCGTGCTTTGCTGGAAGTCAGTGAAGAATACAGACCCTTGCTGAGATCATTTGGTTTGCTTACCCGCGACCCCCGTGGTGTAGAACGTAAGAAGCCAGGTAAGAAGAAGGCACGTAAAAGCTTCCAGTTCAGCAAACGTTAATCCAGTATTCAGGTTTGTGGTTTATTGTTTATGGTATTTTACCTTGGCAAGCAAACAACAAACCACCACCTCAAATAATAAACAAATCAAATGGAACAAAATACATCTTTACAGCAGCAATTGCTTGATGCTGGCGTACATTTCGGACACCTCAAGAAGAAGTGGAATCCTAAAATGTTGCCGTATATTTTTGCCGAGAAAAAAGGCATTCACATTATTGATCTCAACCGTACTGTAGAAGGTTTACAGGATGCAGCAGCCGCTCTGAAGCAAATTGCCCGTAGCGGAAAGAAAATCATGTTTGTTGCTACCAAAAAGCAAGCAAAAGAAATCGTAACAGAATGTGCTCAGCGCGTAAATATGCCTTACGTAACCGAACGTTGGTTAGGTGGTATGCTTACCAACTTCAACACTGTTCGTAAGAGCGTGAAGAAAATGCAGAGTATCGAAAAAATGCTGAACGATGGTACCCTCGACAGCATTACCAAAAAAGAGCGATTGACTTTGACCCGCGATAAAGACAAAATGGAAAAAGTATTAGGCGGTATATCCAATATGGGCCGTACTCCTGCTGCTTTGTTTATGGTAGATATAGGTCATGAGCATATTGCACTTGCTGAAAGCCGCAAGCTGAACATCACCACTTTTGGAATGGTGGATACCAACTGCGATCCCAATAAAGTTGATTTCCCAATTCCAAGTAACGATGATGCTACCAAGAGCATCGCCATTATTGTGAACTACCTTACTGCTGCTATTGCTGAAGGTTTGGAAGAGCGTCAGGCTTCCAAAGATGAAGATCAGGAAGAGGAAGTAGCGGAAGCCGCAACCAATTTTGATGTAGATGCTGGAGAAGGCGAAAAAGAACGTGGTGGTCGCGGCCGTGGTCGCGGTCCCGGTGGCAATGCCAGTGGACCTGGCGGTGCTGCAGGTGGCGCCGCAGGACAACGTCGTCGCGGACCCGGAGGCCCTGCTGCTGGCGGAGCCCGCAGAGGTGGTCCAGGAGGCGGTGGTGGTGGTGCCCGCTAAGGCATGCCAGTCCGGTAATTAGGTTTTCTTATTGCTTAGAACAAGAACAGTTGCTTTTTTTAATAGAAAGGTAACCTGAAAATACCGGCAGATGCACCAATTTCGCTCTTATATGCGAATCTTGCATCTGCCGTTTTTCTTTATTTTTTTTACAAACTAAATTTATCTATACCTATGTCTACAGTAGCCATTACAGCCGCTGATATCAACAAATTGCGGCAGGCAACTGGCGCAGGCATGTTGGACTGCCGCAAAGCGCTTACCGAAACCAACGGAGATTTTGAAGCCGCCATTGACTGGCTGCGCAAACAGGGCCAGAAAATTGCTGCCAAGCGCAGTGACCGCGAAGCAAAAGAAGGCGTTATCATCGCCCAAACAACAGCTGACAACAAAACCGGTATTGCCATTTGCATCAGTTGCGAAACCGACTTTGTAAGCAAGAATGCTGAGTTTGTAGCTTTTGCTCAAAGCATTGCTGATGCAGCTATTGCCAATGATGTAAAAAGTGTTGAGGAACTCAACGACGTATCCATCAATGGTGCTAAAGTAAGCGAACTCATCAATGATAAGCTGGCCGCCATTGGCGAAAAGATCGGTGTTACCAAAGTAATTCGTGTAGATGCTGATTTCGTAGCAGCATATATCCATGGCGCCTACCGCATGGGTGTATTAACTGGTTTCAACGGAAATGCAGAAGCAGTGGGTAGAGATGTAGCGATGCAGATTGCTGCAATGAATCCGCTTGCCGTAGATCCGGAAAGCATCAGCGACGAAACGGTTGCCCGGGAAAAAGCCATTGTAATGGACCAAATGCAAAATGATCCTAAAATGGCAGGAAAGCCGGTTGAAATGCTTTCTAAGATTGCGGATGGCAAATTGGGTGCTTTTTTTAAAGAAAATACCTTGTATGCGCAGGCTTTTGTTAAAGACCCGTCACTGACCGTGGCTGATTATATTAAAACAGCAGGTGCTGACCTGAAAGTAACCGAGTTCGTTCGGGTAGCTTTGGGTTAATCACCTGATACATAACATAAAAAAGACTCCGGAAATCCGGAGTCTTTTTTTATATAGGATGGTTCTAAAAACTACTCAAGTAAACCCTATTAATTTCATTTCACAGAGTTCCCTTCTGTAAATGAGGAGGTTATAAAATTGGTATAGTGCTGTATCAGGAGTTTTTTGAGGTGCCTTTTAAATACGCTTCAATTATTCATTCTCCTGTTAATAGGCAGTTTCGAGCCCATAGGTAAAAAGGATATCCAGAAAGGGAATAAAAGCGTACAGGTTGGTATTGACCCCATATATTATCTATATTAATACGCATCTATCCATGGAAAGGGAAACGTGAAAGGGGAATCGTGAGCATTTTCACGTTTTCCTTCTGCCTTTTCACATTTAACAAACCACTGACTAATAGGTAGGACAATTATAACTGCTGATGTTGATGGTAATCCCTGCCATAATAGTCATGTACTGGTCTCTGCGAAGACTTATTCCACGCTGACGACCTTTTATACCAATAGGCGTCCCATTTACTGCAGAACTCCGATCTTGTAATAACAAGGCATTAGTTGCCTGCCCTGTTTGTAGCGGATCGAAAGTATCAAACCCGGCATAAGTGGTACTTACATCGTCAAGATAGTCAGTGCTTGTAAAGCGATGGGTAAGTTCAAGGGTGAAATTTGTACGTGGACTTATATTGTATTTAATACCAAAACCAATGGGGAAAACAAAACCCATATTCCCATAAGGTTTTCGGTCGGGGAAAGCAACACTGCCCTGCCCTTCGGTACCAAGCGGTCTTAAAAAGATCTTTTCATTGTTCAGGTAAGCGAAGGGATCATAGGAGAAAAAACCTAACCCCATGCTTACATAGGGGGTAAAACGGTAAGGGTAAAATCCTGGTATGAATCGGAAAAAATTAAAATCTCCCATGAGACTGAGCTCATAAAGATCGGTATTGAAACTAAGGTTACGAATCTGATTAACCGGATTTTCGCTGTACACATCGCTATAGCCAAGTTTTGCATAGGTACCCTGAACACGTAGCGCGATATAATCTCCAAACTGTTTCCGGAAAAGAATACCGAGTGCTATTTTAGGACGGTTCATCCGGTAATCATTGTTCAGATCCCCGAAATAATGAGCCCCGCCAATGGCAATGCCAAACTCCCCATTGAGTTTATTCGCCTCAATAAACTGCGCTTTTGCAGGGGCCTGTAAAAAAACCAATATGATCCCAATAATCCATTTGTTCATTGTATGCGCAAAATAAATGGGTTAGAAGTTAAAAACGGTGTAAAAAAAGATAAGTATACCAAGAAGGTGAAAGGAAACCTAAAAAAAACTTGTTAATTTAAAGTATCCGATATGCAAAGGATCCTCTACGGCACCTTTTTCTGCCTTTTGAATAATCAGCTCGTACCCATTCTTATCTGCTTCCCCCAAAGCCTCTTTTACTTCCATCAGGTCATCTACATCTATCCCGTATTTATCATCTATATGCGAAACCGCACCGGGAAATCCCATTTGTTTGTAAAAAGCCGTCTGTTTGGAAGCTTTAGTGGCCGATGAAATATCCCTTGCTACAGCAAGAATTTTATAGTGAAACTCATCAAACTCCCCCGATTTATAGCCCCCGAGATTAATGAAGTATAATTTTTCATTGTCAATAGCCATGGTGGTATCGGTCGGTTGCAGGGAAATGGCATAACCATCCACCATGCGCACCTCACGCCAGGCATCCACATGTATTTTTCCTTTTGCATCGGGCCAGAATGCCTTTATTTTTGGTATCAGGTCTGCCATCTTTTCGCCAATCCCAAAAAAAATATCATGCTGTTCGGTAAGTCTTCCCGGCGGTCTGCAACCAAGCATCACCATATACAAGTAAGCCATAAGGTGCAAAGTGCAGTTTTTTTTAAAAAGAAAATGGTAAAATCTAAATGGCCACCAAGGCTGCCTGTTGATTGCTTACATTTGAAGCTGCCTGAAAAAATACATTAGCGACTTTTTTCGGCTAATTTTGGTTACAATCTTTTAGCCGGATTGCTTTGCATGTTCGCTTCCATTTAAAAATCCAATAAAAATAATCGCGATATGAAACTAGTTACCCATCTCTACAATCAACACGAACAACTGGCCATTTACCACGATGGATACCTGTACAATACCGATATCCTGCATCCAGATTTACCCAATACCATGACCATGTTTCTAAATTATTGGGACGATGTGTTTGATATCGCATACCGGTCAGATCAGGCAATTAAAGAAGGACGAATCAGTACTGTTAAGGGAATTCCTTTTGACGGAGCTACCCTTTTGGCACCAGTTACTTTTCCTACAAGTTGCCGCGATGCGTATGCCTTCCGGCAGCATGTGGCATCGGCACGCCACAATCGGGGGGTTGAAATGATTCCTGAATACGATCAATACCCCATTTTTTATTTTACCAACCACAATGCAATCAGCGGTCCCGGGAAAGTTTTCTGTATGCCCGACCATTTTGAAAAGCTGGATTTTGAACTCGAATGTGCGGTAGTTATTTGCCGGCATGGCCGCAATATTGCCGCCGAGGTAGCCGATCAGTATATTGGTGGATTGATGATTATGAATGACCTGAGTGCCCGCAGACTGCAAATGGAAGAAATGAAACTGAACCTTGGACCTGCTAAAGGAAAGGATTTCAGCACCGTGATTGGCCCATGGCTTATCACTACCGACGAGCTGGAAAACAAAGTTATTCCTGCCAAAGATGGCCATACAGGTCAAAGCTGGAATTTGCGGATGCAATGCCGGGTAAATGGTGTGCAGGTAAGCGATGGCAATGTGGGAGATATGGACTGGACCTTTGCAGAAATCATTGAACGCTGCAGCTATGGTGTAACCCTGCACCCCGGCGATGTGATTGGGAGTGGTACCGTGGGTACAGGTTGTTTCCTCGAACTGAATGGTACCGGCAAACTCAACGACCCCGACTACACCGAACAATGGTTACAACCCGGCGATGTGGTGGAAATGGAAATAGACGAGCTTGGCATCCTGACCAATACCATTGAAAAGGAAGACAGTACTTTTTCGCTGCTGGCATTAAAGAAAAATATGCCTTAATCCAAGGCTAAGTATATGGGAAAATACATCTGATTTTTAATAAAGAGCATCTCTAAAGGTTGATGGGAGAATCTTGTAAAGCATCTCCCCTTGTATTTACCTGATGGAATAAATGACTGCCTGAAATGGCAGAAGTAAAAACCGGTCTCGTTTAAGGCCGGTTTTTACATAATTTTTGATCAGTCCGTGGTCTGGTAACCAACACCTTTCGTGACCGCTGAAACCTGCCGCTCTTAAACCCACTAAACAGACATCTTTAACTCTTTTCCCACAATGTTATCTTCCTGATTTTTAGTGAATAATGGCTAATTTTTCTTTTTTCGAAATATTTTGATTGTTTTTCAATAGATATTTACTGATATTATTCTTACTTTAAAACTGGGAAATAATTACGGAAATTAAAATTACAACCAATCAGACGTTGTAAGTATTGCAAATACTTTCCTGGATCATTTTTATTGGTTTATGCATAGAAGCAGGCGGTATTGTTGTCAATACTTTTATTACCATGCTCATAAACCCGGATGGTGTTAAAAATTTTGGGGAGGGGGCGGACTATTTGTCCAGCCTTTACCTTTTTGATAAAGGACATTTTTTTGTAATTACGCTGGCCATGATTATTGTAGTGCTATTGAAAGCAATTATGTTTTATTTTATCGTGAAATTGTTTACAGACAAAAAACTGAATATCTCACAGCCTTTCAGTACGGAATCAGGACGGTTCATTTTAAAAATGTCTTAACCATTTTTAGGGATTGGTTTGTTCTCTCAATTTGGATTTAAATATTCCGTTTGGCTTACAAAACAAGGGCTTGCAGAAGCAGACCTTCAATTGTTGGGCCTTGCAAAAGCCGATGTATGGCTTTTTATGACGGTTATCCTTTTTGTAATCGTACAAATTGTAAAAAAGGGGTTAGAAATTCAAATTGAAAACGACTTAACTATATAGCTATGCCTATAATAGTAAACTTAGATGTAATGATGGCAAAGCGAAAAATGTCGTTAAATGAACATTCCGAAAAAGTGGGTTTAAAGCTGTCTAACCTTTCCATTCTAAAAACAGGAAAAGCAAAGGCCATCCGCTTTAGTACCCTTGAGTCAATATGCGAAGTATTGAATTGTCAGCCGGGGGGCATTTTAGAATATAAAACCACAAAAAAATGAAACCAAGACCACTCATGACGCTAACCCGAACCGCTATCACCTAATCGGTTTGGCATTATGGCGTGGCAACTAACCGGCCTGACTGTGGCAAGTCTATTCTTTTCACTCCTGTAGCATTTGCTATTGGCCTATTGTTCCGGAAGACGAACAAGACAGAGCAACAATACCTAAATTCAATCCTCATGGCGCTCCTATTCCAGATTTCTGCAGAGCCACTAAAGGGATTAGGAAACGCAATTATTAATGGCTATAACTAGCAAATAATTACACTTATAGCCAATTGCAGTTTTATTATTGGCTATAAGTGTAAAATTTAATATATTTACAGCCAAATGTAAATATATGGCTACAGTGGCGGGGAGGCAGTACGAAAAGACCCTATTAACCAAAATAGGGGAATCGGAGCAAGCTGCTTTTGTGGCCGTTTATGGCCGGCGACGGGTAGGGAAGACTTTTCTGATCAGGGAGTTTTTCAATAACTCTTTTACTTTTCATTTTACCGGAATGGCCAATTCGGCTCTTGGTCAGCAATTGGCGAATTTTAATTATGCCTTTGCAAAATTAAATCCAACACAAGAAAAGCGGGCGGAAGATTGGCTGGAAGCCTTTGAACAATTAACTGCTTATTTGAACAATAAAAAGGCTGAAAAGAAAATTATTTTTATTGACGAACTCCCCTGGCTTGATACGCCTTCTTCTGGTTTTCTTCCCGCATTGGAGCATTTTTGGAATGGTTGGGCAAGTACGCAGAGCAACCTGGTGCTCATCGTTTGTGGTTCCGCCGCATCCTGGATGATTGGCAAATTACTCAACAACAAAGGTGGGCTTCACAACAGGGTTACTCATCGAATAAATCTTCAACCCTTTACCCTGAGTGAATGCGAAGAATATTTTAAACTTCGCGATGCGGCTTTCGATCGTTACCAAATATTACAATTGTATATGGCTATGGGGGGTATTCCTTTTTACCTCGAACAGGTAGTTAAAGCAAAAAGTGCTGCTCAAAATATAGATACCCTTTGCTTTACACCAACCGGACTGTTGCAAAATGAATTCAATAATCTGTATGCTTCTTTATTTAAAAACGCAGAAAAACACATTGCGGTTATAGAAGCATTATCAACAAAACTGAAAGGGATCACAAGAGAAGAACTCCTTAAAATATCTGGATTACCAAATGGCGGAGGAACCACCCGGATCATCAAGGAACTGGAGGCAAGTAACTTTATCCGTCGCTACATTCCTTTTGGAAAAAAGGAAAGAAACAGTTTATATCAACTGGCGGATTTTTATTCCTTTTTCTACTTAAGGTTTATAAAAAAAACCTCTCCATCAGATGAAAACTACTGGATAAATAGCCTGGATAGCCCTGCACACAGAGCATGGAGCGGGTACGCCTTTGAACAAGTTTGTCTGGCTCATATTCTTATGATTAAAAAAGGACTTGGTATTAACGGAATACAAACAAACACAAGCAGTTGGATAGGGAAAAGCGGTGATCAATCTGCACAAATTGACCTGTTGATCGATCGGCGGGATCAGGTAATCAATATTTGCGAAATGAAATTCAGCATGAGTCCATTCAACATAAGCAAAAAATATGCAGAAGATATCCGGAATAAAATAGGAGTATTCAAGGCTGATTCAGGTACCAAAAAATCACTTTACTTTACTATGATTACCCCATTTGGACTGTTACAAAATAGCTATGCAAATTCCTTGGTACAAAATAGCTTAACGATGGATGTGCTTTTTGAGTAAAAGGTCTCTCTACTTGATATAATTAAAGAAATAAGCAAAGTCGTCAGTAAAAGAAAAAACAGCCCGGCAAAAAACAGCAGGTCTGCAACCCATTCTATTTTTTTAACATCAGGATTTACCTGACGCATCGAAATAAAAGAAAGGATACAGCTCAATAAAAATAAAACAATGGCCAATGCAGTCCCTTCGTCAATAAGTGGCCTCCTTCATTTGTAAAACATTCCTTGATGTGAGTACGATAAAGCAGAAACCCAAAAGGTTAGCAGAAGTACCCATAATAGGTGGAGACGTTTCAGACATCCTTAGATTTTTTTGTGCGGTTACTCAGCCAATTATCAACCGGAAGCAGCAGCGCGTTGATTCCCAAAATGAAAAGAGTAGCTACCAACCCTTGCATAAAAAAGCCGGCAGCCATCAGGCAGCCGACGGCAGCGCTGCACCAAACCGTGGCAGCGGTGGTGAGTCCGCGTACGGCAAATCCTTCTTTAAAAATAATACCTGCTCCCAAAAAACCGATACCTGTAACCACCTGACCCAATACCCGGGTTAAATCGCCTGAACTGCCAATAGCCCATTGTATAGATAGCAGCACATATACCGCCGAACCTAATGCAACCAAAGTATTGGTGCGTAAACCGGCAGCCTTTTGGTTCCATTGCCTTTCGAAACCTATAGCAAGACCTGCCAGCATACTTGCCCCCAACCGCAAACTAAATTCACTCAGTTCCATCTGGAATAATTTTAAAGTATAATTTTTAGAAGTTAATAGTAATACTACTGCAAGCTGACACGAAGACCCATTGTACGAAATTGCAACAATGCTTCCGCATTACCTTTTGCATCATCCACCCGGTGATGCGTATGCCTTGTTTTTCTATAAAGTCTCTTCCATTCAGCATTTAAGCCAGTATCCATTTTCATCCCACAGTACAAATCACCAATTCTTCTACCTGAAAATCCAAATGGATTTTTGCCAATGAAGGTATGGAAGTACCAGTTTATCCATTGCCAGTCAAAGGCAAGGTTATCGCTTATAAAAGTTGGTTTGCCTACCGAATTTCGGGCAATCCAATCAGCGAAGTTTTCCATTACTTCTTTAGGTTCATTAAATCCTACATGTTGTTCTCTTGAAAATCCGCTTATCGCAAATGCTTCAGAATTCCATTATTCGGAAATTGTCTTTACTTCGCCATAAAAGGTTTTTGATAATGAAGACTCAACTATTACAGCCCCAAAAGGAACCATCGAAAACTTATACGGAATTTCGCCATCCGCCTCTACATCTACTACAATATAACTCATAATTATTTTGTTATTTAATTTGAGAAAGCCTGATTTTCTAACCGTACTGCCGCTAATACCAAACCGTCATCCTTCAAAAGCAGTATTCTGGTTTTTTAGTTTATCCAGAAAATCATCGAGCAGCTCCATTTGCCTTGCCTGTGTTTTAAACAATGAATTATATTCCTCTTGGAGCAACAAATCAATTTTTGGTGCAGGCTGCGCAATTCTAATTCCGCTTTAAGCATGCTTTTAATAATTTAGATTTATCAAAATTAATAACGGTGAGTATCGTGCCTATTCCGATGAAAGTGTACACCTCATTCCGCTTCAAAGTGGATAGCAATTTGATACTGATTTGCTGGATTAAAATTAGACGAACATTGTAATTATTTTTTAAATTTTTCTTTTTTATTTGCAGTTTCGTGCTGGTTGAATCATTTGTAACTGGCTTGCCATCTATTTGCTGTTTGATGTTGCTTCTAGACTTGTTGATATTGGCTTTTGCAGGTTCTGCACTTGTTGAATCATTCGTTAATGGCTTGCCATCAATTTGCTGCTTAATATTGCTTCTAGACTTGTTGATATTGGCTTTTGCAGGATTGGCAGAACTGTCTTGGTTGTTTTCTATTAATTTTATTGGTGTGTGCTTTCGTCTTCCTGTTGCAAGACCACCACTTCCTGGTTTTTTCGGATGAAGCAGTTCTAAGCTTGTTGAATCATTCGTTACTGGCTTGCCATCAATTTGCTGCTTAATATTGCTTCTAGACTTGTTGATTTTGGCTTTTGCAGGTTCTGATCTTGTCGTATCATTTGTTACTGGCTTGCCATCAATTTGCTTCTTAATATTGCTTCTAGACTTGTTGATATTTGCTTTTGCAGGATTGACAGAACTATCTTGGTTGTTTTCTATTAATGTTTTTGGTCTGTGCTGTCGCCTTCCTGTTGCAAGACCACTTGCCGCTTTTTTCGGATGAAGCAGTTCTGTGCCTGTTGAATCATTTGTAACTGGCTTGCCATCTATTTGCTGTTTAATATTGCTTCTTGACTTGTTGATATTGGCTTTTGCAGGTTCTGTATTTGTTGAATCATTTGAAACTGGCTTGCCATCAATTTGCTGCTTAATATTGCTTCTAGACTTGTTGATATTGGCTTTTGCAGGTTCTGAGCTTGTCGAATCATTTGTAACTGGCTTGCCATCAATTTGCTTCTTAATATTGCTTCTTGACTTGTTGATATTGGCTTTTGCAGGTTCTGTGCTTGTTGAATCATTTGAAACTGGCTTACCATCTATTTGCTGTTTGATATTGCTTCTAGACTTGTTGATATTTGCTTTATTAATTTTAGTTTTTTCTGCTACTCTGTCAATTGCCTTACGTGGTTCAAAAGCCAAACTGAAACCTAGATTAAACCCTAAAGCATTATAACTGGTGCTTATAGTTTCTCGTTTTATATAAGTTCCAAAGTCTAATTGTTTCTGTTCGTAAGTATTTCCTGGTGCTTGTGGATTTCCTAATGGATCTAATATACTCATTTGGGTTTTTACTTTTGGTCCTATTGTGTAACTAGCATCTGCAAATAATCCTAAACTTTTTGTAAGCATATATTGCAATCTGATTTTAGGCGTTAGTGCTAAACCACTGGTTTTGTTTTCGGGCAGCATCCACAAATTAGTTTCTTTTGTTTGCCCATTAGCTGTTGTGGTTTGAACCGCACTTAGCTCTTTTTGGGTCATTAAGAAATATTCTCCTATGACCATTGGTGAAATAATAAATTTATCTCCTAAATTAAAATTTACTTGTGGACCAAATCCTATTCTAAAACCTTCTTGTGCCGGGTCACCACCTTTATATGCCACAGAACTTGAAGTTTGTCCTGCAATTGCAAATGCGCCTGGCAAGGTAACAGTTGGGTTGCCACTACCACCAAAGTAATATTGTCCGCCAATGTTTAGTCCAAACCAATTGCCGTTTGAGCCCCACCCTTTTTTCGTTAATGGCATTGAATAATCTAAAGCAACACCCGATGAGTTGGTTAAGAAGGCGTTTTTGGTGCTGCTACCTGGCATCGTGCTTCCGTAACTAAAATATAATTGAGATTTTGGAATAAGAGGGATCGAACTTGCAGTTTCTTGTGCATTTGCTAACAGAGATATTCCTAAAAAAAAAGTTATTAAAATTGTTTTGCTATTTAAATTTGTATGCATGACTTTAAAATTTTTTGTAACTATTCAGGCCAATATTACCATTTTTTAGCCTGATGTGGATTACTTCATTATTTATTATTTGCAATTTGCGACATCGCATATGTTTTGAATAAAGACCTAATCATACAAATCCAACAACAGAATACTGATTTACTTCAGATTAATTCCGAACAGGCAAGAATGATCGTTAACCTTCAAGAGAGGATAGCTGAATGGGAGAACAATCAAAAGAAAAACAGTTCCAATAGCAGTATGCCTCCCGGTAGCGATATAGGTAGGCCAAAACAAACTCAAAGTTTACGTACTAGTAGTAGTAAAAATTCGGGTGGACAGACTGGCCACTCCGGCTAAACACTTTCTTTTAGCCCAACACCTGATGAAATAGTTACCCATATTTTTAGCCAATGTGCGTTTTGTGGCAAAAATATATCGGGTGTGGATGCTCATGATTATGAACGCAGGCAGGTGTATGACATACCACCTATTAAAATGATGGTAACTGAACATCTGAGTGAAATTAAAATTTGCCTTAAGTGCAATACAGTAAATAAAGATACATTTCCGGCAGGTGTAAACCAACGAGTACAGTATGGCACACGAGTACAAACATTTGCGGCTTATTTTACCGGGCAGCAGTTATTGCCTTACGCCCGTAAAACACAAATATTTCAGGATCTGTTTGCTCATCAGTTAAGCCAATCCTTTTTGGTAAACAACAATAAGCGCTTAGCACGGCAATTACAACCTTTTATAAAGGAGTTAAAAGAAAAACTATTGCATCAGCCTGTATTACATGACGATGAAACTGGCTATTACTACAATGGTGATCGTAATTGGCTACATACTTTATGTACGGAAAATCATACGCTATATATGCCACATAAAGTGCGCGGTAAGGTAGGTATTGATGCAATGGGGATTCTACCTGATTTTAAAGGTACGTTGATACACGATTTTTGGAAACCTTACAATAAATATTCCTGCAACCATGCATT
>JBBQXO010000081.1:0-21162 GCA_038209595.1 Chitinophagales bacterium | reverse complement strand
GGCAGGCGCTTCCACTTCTCTTGCTCTTTCAATAATGCGAATCATCATTTGCTCAGCTACCAGTACGGTTTTGTGCAAATAGACCTGCCAATACATGAGCCGGCGTGCTACAAGGAATTTCTCTATACTGTAGATAGCTTTTTCTTCCACCATCAGCTTGCCTTCATGAACGGTAACCATCGAAAGAATCCTGTCGTACCCTACTACTCCTTCGCTTACGCCGGTATAAAAACTATCGCGGGTAAGGTAATCCATGCGGTCTACATCCAGCTGACTGCTAACGAGTTGGTGTAGAAACTTTTTGGGATAACTGCCTTTGAAAATTTCGATGGCCATGCTCAATTGACCCTTCATCTCGAGGTTCATGGTCTCCATCATCTTCAGGCTCAGCATCTCGTGGCTGTATCCGGGCAGTAATACTCCTTCCAGCCCGTGACTATAAGGGCCATGCCCGATATCATGCAATAAAATAGCTATCTGTGCAGCCAGTTCCTCTTCCGCAGTAATGGGGATGCCTTTTTTCTGCAATTCTTTCAGCGCAATTCCCATTAGGTGAAAAGCGCCCAAGCTATGATGCAGCCGGGTATGAACCGCCCCGGGGTAAACCAATTGGGCAAGCGCCATTTGATGGATTCGCCGAAGCCGCTGATACCATGGATGGCTGATCACCTGCATCACCAACGGGTGGTGTAATTGAATAAACCCATAAATAGGGTCATTTACTATTTTTCCTTTATGGTGCATTTGCAGCAAAGGTAATTCCAGAATGGGGAGAAAAATATTTCCCTTTCTCCTGTTGCCCAACAGGATTTTTATCCATAAAATTGATGTATCTTTAGCACCACAACAAGGAGCGAAAGAGTACATGGGGAAATTATCAGTTAGGTTCAGTTTGTTTATAGTCCTGGTGATTTCGGTGATTTCCGGAAGGGCGCAGGAAGTAGTGCGAATTGCCATTAATGGTGCCATCAATCCGGTGGTAGCCGATTATGTAAAAGAAGGTATTGCAGAAGCAGAATCTAAGAATGCTTCCTGCCTTTTAATTAATCTGAATACCCCGGGAGGTTTGCTAACTTCTACCCGCAGTATTGTGGGGAGTATGATGAAAAGCAAAGTACCCGTGGTGGTTTATGTAACCCCCGAAGGGGCTCATGCAGGTTCCGCTGGGGTATTTATTACCCTTGCTGCACATGTGGCGGCTATGGCACCTGGCACCAATCTTGGGAGTGCCCATCCGGTAAATATGAATGGCGGGATGGATAGCATCATGGGTGAAAAAGTAACCAATGATGCGGCAGCTTTTATACGAAGCATTGCTGAGAAACGAGGCCGTAATATTGAGTGGGCCGAAGATGCAGTAAGATATAGTGTATCGCTTGCAGAAACCGAAGCGGTGAAAAAAAATGTAGTCAATCTGGTGGCCAATAATGAAACGGAATTGCTGCAGGCTATTCACGGGAAGGTAATTACTCTTGAAAACAAGGAGGTAGTTTTAAATACAGCTACTGCAGAGGTAAAAGAGGTAGGCATGAGCTGGTTTCAGAAAATTCTGAATTATGTAAGTGACCCTAATATAGCCTATGTGCTGATGTTGTTGGGTATTTACGGGCTTATTTTCGAATTTTATAATCCGGGAATAGGATTCCCCGGAGTGGTCGGGGGCATTAGCCTCATCCTGGCATTTTATGCCATGAATACCCTGCCGATCAATGTGGCCGGTCTGGCATTAATTATTCTGGCAATCATATTATTTATTTTAGAATTAACTTCACCAACCAATGGTATTTTAAGTATTGGCGCTGTAGTTTCACTGGCACTCGGATCTATGATGCTCATCAAACCGGGTACGGAATATCAATGGGCTAAAATTTCTTTAGGCGTGATTATACCATCTATTATCGTAACAGCACTCTTTTTCCTTGTCATCATTGGATACGGACTCAAAGCGCAACGGAATAAAATTGCTTCCGGGGTGGATACCCTGCTGGATGAGACCGGCGAAGCCTTATCAGATATTGACCCTACCGGCTCCATACGGATTCAGGGAGAGATTTGGAAAGCCGAATCTGTTGTCGGACCTATTAGTAAAGGGGCCAAAATAAAAGTCAAAAAAATAAAAGGACTTCTTCTTATCATTGAACCATTACCAACCACATAAAATAAAATCAACATGTCAGAAATCCCATTTTTTGGAATTGTAGTCATTACTCTTATTGCATTTTTCCTGATCAACTCCATCAAGATTCTGAGGGAGTATGAGCGGGGTGTAGTTTTCAGGCTAGGCCGCCTGATTGCTCAAAAGGGTCCGGGTCTTATAATCCTGATACCAGTGATTGATAAGATGGTTACCGTGAGTCTGCGTACTGTAGTGCTTGATGTACCTCCACAGGATATCATTACTGCTGACAACGTTAGCATCAAGGTGAATGCCGTGGTATACTTTAGAGTAGTGGAGCCGGAAAAGGCCATTGTAGCGGTTGAAAACTTTTTGGCAGCTACCTCGCAAATTTCACAAACTACTCTGCGTAGTGTACTCGGACAAAGCGAATTGGACGACCTGCTTTCCCAAAGAGAAAAAATTAACCACAAGCTGCAGGAGATTATTGATAATCAAACAGAGCCCTGGGGTGTGAAAGTGACTAACGTAGAAGTGAAGCAGATTGATTTGCCACAGGAAATGCAACGTGCCATGGCCAAGCAGGCTGAGGCCGAGCGGGAGCGCCGGAGTAAAGTAATTTCTGCTGAGGGTGAATTTCAGGCATCTCAACGACTAAGTGATGCAGCCAAGGTTTTAAGTGAGCAGCCAAGTGCGCTTACACTCCGTTATTTACAAACCCTCCGCGAAATTGCTACTGAAAATAACAGTACCACAATCTTCCCGGTACCAATTGATCTCTTAAGGCCTTTCCTCAATCAGGATAAAAAGAGTTCTGACAAAGGCGACGCCTAGGTTCATTTATAATTCACCGGCTTCCTAAAATCAGGAAGCCGGTGTTTTTTTTAACCTCCTTCCCTGTCAGATAAAAGCAGGCACGGGGTATTTTGCTAATTAAAAGCGTACCGGTCTAAAGTGGGGCTGGGTATATTTCAGAAGTATGTTGTCGATTTTACAGAAACCATATCCTTCTTTTGCCTTCAGTTCTACTTCCTATCGCATGGTCCTCATCTCCGGGGGCCTTGTTTTTGTTATTTTATTTTTTTTGAAACCTTTTGGGCTGGAAAAGGAGGCCATGATAGCCCGGTTCAATATTAGTTTGTCCTATGCTGCGGCCACTTGGGTTGTGTGTGCAATATTTTTAATTATTGCGCCGGTTTTGATTCCTGATTTATTTGATGACCGCCGCTGGACAGTGGGAAAAGAACTGATTTATTTTTCTCTCATGCTCGCAGGCATTTCCGTTTGCAATACCCTGCTCAATGGGTGGATAGGAAATGCTCCATTGTCCCTTGCGTCGCTATTGATGATGACAAGTTATACCTTGCTGGTGGGTATGGCGCCGGTTACCTTGACGGTTTTATTAAAACAGCAAAGGTTGCTCAGGCGGTTTCAAAATGAAGCCCAACAGCTCAATAAGGATAAAAAGCAAAATCCACACAAATCCATCCCGGATACCCCTGCAAACAAAACAGCTCCTTTGGAAACAATCATTTTGCAAGGGGATAACCGCAATGAGTTGCTGGAACTGTACCCCACCCATTTTTTTGCTGCTGAAGCAAGGGATAATTATTGCAATATCTATTTTGAAAAAGAAGAAGGCCTTCAGGAAGTACTTTTCAGAACGACCTTAAAAAAATTGGAACTACAACTAATGGCTTGCCCTGGATTGTGGCGTTGTCATAAAAGCTTTTTGATAAACCTTGATAAAATTGAAGAAGTATCGGGCAATGCGCAGGGTTATCGTTTGCATTTTAAAAAGGGTGCTTTACAGGTGCCGGTTAGTCGATCTATGAATGCAGCGTTGAAAGAAAGATGGGTTTCCTAATGACCCTATGATTTCTTTTCCCCTTCCCTTTTGCCCCAAAATCGGCCCAAATCATTTCCTGAATGGCTTCCCATTCGTCCCAAAACCTTTATATTAGCCCAGAAATTTGTCATTTACCCCTGCTTTTTTGTAGCAAATTGTTATCCTTTCATCTTTGAAAAAGAAAGAAAGCAATAATGTTTTCCTCAAAAAAAAATGGGTATGGAAATCTTTTTCAAAATAGTGCTTGGGTTGCATATACTCAGCGGTTCTGTAGGTTTATTAGCTGGAACCATTATTATGATACTCCGCAAAGGAGGAGCGAAACATAAGAATCTCGGTAAAGCGTTCTTTTACTCAATGGGAGGGATTTTCATTACCTCTGTTTATATGAGTGTGATTACCCAAAACTGGTTTTTGTTATGCATCGGTTTTTTTAGTTTCTACCTCGCTGCGTCTGGCTACCGGGTACTTTGGTTTAAAAAATTATCCCGTTTTGCGGAAGGTCCTGCTTTGGTGGACCATATTCTGGGAATCGGAGGAATGCTTGCCGGGGTGGGGATGTGGGTATTATCCATCCTGTTGTGGAAGGCAGGGCAGAGTTTTACGGTGGTACCTGCAGTATTTGGCACTATTGGTTTTGTGCTATCTTTTCAATTTTATAAATCCTTCAGAACACCACCCACTCAAAAGAATTACTGGATCCGGGCACATGCCATTCGCATGGGCGGTGCTTATGTGTCCACAGTAACCGCATTTTTGGTTGTGAATGTACACGTAGAGCCACAGTGGGTATTTTGGTTGTTGCCCACGGTTATCATTATCCCGCTGGCAATTTTTCAAAGCAGGCGCTTTATGGCAGGTAAGATTTTAAAAAATAAAACCTTGGCTTGAGACAGATTAGCAGAGGTGATTTTTTTATACTATTTACAATAAAAAAAATTGTATGAGCAGGTTTATTGCAACAGTGGCATGGCTGATGATTATCCCGACCGGATATGCCCAGGTTTATATAAAAAAACAAACAAGACATAGATTTGCTCAAATTAACTTTGGGCTTGATGTTCAGTCTGGCTTTGGAGGAACCACAAAATTTCTTGATGCACAAGGGGATATTCGACCCTTGAATCTGGAGCATAATTTTTCGCCAAGAATACTTATTGGAGGAACCCATTTTTGGGGACATGCTGATTTTTATATTGCTATCCCAACCTATTCCTCCGTTCAGAAAAAAGAGAATCAGGAAGTTTTGCCTGTCAGAGGCGTTGAAACGGTATTTAAGTATTACCCATCACGGATAGAAAACAATAAAATCCGACCCTATGTAGGTACTTCACTTGCCCCGTTTCGTTTTAAGCAGGAGAATAAAAATTTGGATTACCCATGTGGCCCTGCATTAAACTATACCCGTTTTCCTTTGCTTGGCGGACTTACCTTCAACTCAAAGAGTTATTTAGTGGAATTGGGTATTGCGTGGAATTATGCCAACAAACTTACATACCCTATTGCACGAAATCAGCTAGCTACTATATACACACCACCTCTTTATGCAAGTCTGTCTTTGAGGTACATGTTGGAAACTACTTTAAGTGCAGAAAAAGATTGGGAATCGGGAAGAACAAAACGTGTAACCGATATTTTGGCTAAAAAAGGTAAACTAGATGGGTTTTATGTTGGCGCAGGTATTTCTTCTGCCACTTGGTTGAAACAAAGCAGTTATAATAGCAATATGCGCCATTATATTGGAAAATACACCCCCTCAATTATGCCTGATTTTAGCTTAGGTTACTACCTTCATAAGCCCGATTTAAATATAGCTATTGGGTACAGGGGGTACGGCAGCTCTGCAAATACCTATGGTGCCATTCATCAATTGAACAGGAAATCCCTTTTATTGGAAGCAACAAAATATCTTTTCGATTACCATGGATTTGTTCCGTTTGTAGGACCAACGGTGAGTTATGAAAATCTTTCTTTCAAAGAAAGCTTTGAGGGATCAAAAACCATAGAGGTTCAAGAGAAAAAAATAGGCTATGGCGTTACTTTTGGTTGGGATATTCGTCCCAATCGACTTCAGAGTTGGATACTGAGGACAAACCTGAGATGGTACCCTGATCTTTCCCTCAACGTTGATCAACATGCAGAAATATCCTTTGATAATCTTGAGTTCAATTTTATTCAACTAATCATTTTCCCAAACCGAATGATAAAAGAAAAATCGAAGCGCTAACGGATGATGCCCTGAAATATGAGCTGCCAAATGGTGATGTGCTTGCCGGGGCTGTAGTATGCTGGTTCGCCTTTCGGCCAAATAAAAGCAGGAATCAATAAGACTGGTTTTTACGGGGTTGCTTCGCTTTTTGGGGATTCAAACTCATCCTGAAGCCAATGCTCAACTCGCCACGGGTACTTTCTCCAAAATTATTGAAATTGAAAATAAAATTACGCTGATTGGACAACGAGGCATCTGCCGGAAGATCCGGGGAGAAAGTACGGTTGCGAACGCCAAAACCGACCCAGAATTCCACTCCCAGGGGAGAGCGACGACCGAAATCAATTGGAACACCAAATTTAACAGCGGCAATCCATACCTTTTTCTTCGAATCAAAACTTCTCCATTCTTCATATGCTGGTATTCCATTTACAACACCCCGCCATATCCATTGGGCTTCATTGCGATACCGAACTCCTTTATATTGAAGATCAGTATCAAGGAAAGATCCTTTTCTGGGACCGAGATAAAAACGATGTCCACCGCGCAAAAGGACACCACGGGCCGGATTTATCCCGTTTCCATCGGATCCGGAACCATACTGCGAGGCAAAAATATAGCCTGCATCAAAAGTCAGACTCCTTTTTGGGTGGTAAGCGTACTCAACCCCTAAGGTAAGGTTCATATCAAAAGGATCTATCAGGCCTAAGGGTTGCCAACGGTACACCCATTGCGATGGATTTATTTTAGGTTTACTTATTGCCGGCGGTTCTTTGTCCACCTCCTGCGCCCACAACTTGCCATGGAATCCGGAGAGCCAAAGCAGGAAAACCCCCATACAGAGGCAGCGAAAGGAATGGGTGGTAAACCCCGGAAAAATAGAAAACATACGGATCATCTATACTTATTGGAGCAGGCTTAATTTTCGTGGGTCAGCCGGGTTTTCAATATTGTAAATAGTACCTCCTGTTTTGGTCCAGCCAATCAGTAGCGATCCATAAGGAATTACATCAAAAAAGGCTCCGTCGTTTAGGGTTTTCATATACAATGGATTGTACCCATCTTTTATATTAAACAGCAACAAACCTGTTGGTTCGCATACATAAAGGATGGAATCTTTGTATCCAAGTCCTCCCGGGGCCTGCAGTGTGTAGCTGTTTACCTGAAAGGGCTCCAGTATATTTTTTATGTTAAAAACGGCAAGGATGCTCTGTACCCCACCACATTCCCTACCTGACCGAAGGGTGGCAAAAGCAACGGAGTCTTTGGCTACCACCGGATCGCAGCGGCGCATAACTGTTGGCGAAATGGCGGTGCTGAGTTTTGCAGGTTTCCCCGGATCCGTAATATCGAAAATATGGATAACACTGGTGCTGCCTATAAAAAGCTTGTCTCCAAAAGGGAAAATGGTTTCTATTTCAAAACCTACATCCTGAACCTGAACGGGTAGCGGATTGCCTGGGTCAGTAACATTATAGCTGCTAAGCTTGCGGGCATCCACTGTGTACAGATAATTGCCTACAACAGCAAAGCGGGCAGTACTGCCACCCTGTCCGCTAAAACCTCCGCTTAGCGATTGACTGTCCTTTGTACATCCCGTTACCAAAAAGCATGAGAGCAAAAAGCTATAAAAAAGAACGATCTTGTTTTTTATTATAAGGGCCATAGTCTTTTTTTTTTAATTCCTGATGTTATAAATCATAAGGCAGTTACCGTCGGCAATTGGCCCGTATATTATTTTTTTGTTCCCACCCTACTACGATTCCTTTAGCTGGATCAGGGCATTCAAAAGCCACATTTAAAAAAGGAGGGTATTGCTGATTGACTGGCGGAAAAACATTTTCTATTCTTTTTTTCAATTGAGGCGTACCGCTGCTCAAATCAAAAACTACCAAATCACTAAGGTTATTGGCATACAAAAAACCACCTTTAATAGCCATTTCAGTGCAAAGAGGGATCTGTAAAAAGCCTGATTTTACAGGATTTGACGGGTCGCTGATGTTAAAAAAATGGATCCCTTCGTTTACTTCATTTTGTAACAAAAGGTTCCCGAAAACATATTGTTTACCAGCATCCTGAATAGGCTTGGGAGATTGGTATTCTATTTTTTTCACTTGCTCTGCACGAAGATAAATCGGGATAAGAGCTGTTTGACTTTCCGCAGGAAATTCACCATTGTCCGGGTTGCAGGCTATAAAAAATAAAGCAATTAACGCAATAACTTTAAAGGTTCTCATGAGATATGAGTTGTTTTTTATAATGACACAGTACTTTCCTAAATAGCTGCCTTCCGGAAAAAATAATACGAAAGTCTTTTTTACCTGCCTTTAGTTGATAGGTAAATAAGCTGAATGGTTCCAAATAATATTTTTGAAAGATTATTATTAAACCTGAATTTCTGTTTCGGCAGACTTAATTTCCTTACTATTCATAGCATAAATAAAAAGACCAACAAAGGGTAAACCCAAAATCAATATGGTCCACATCCATTTATAGTTAGCCTTCAAGTCTGGGCGTTGCCAAAGAGAGTTGATAAAATAGCAACAGGCACAAATAAAACTTCCGGCAAGCATCAGCAGGATCCAAAATGGTTCGCCGGAGAAAATAAAAAAGAACATAGGGCAAATAGTTTACACAAAAATAATTTTACATTGATTTCAGCAAAATTTGGAGCGACATTTTATTAAAATAATTATCCACAGGCTGTGTATCTTGGTAAAGATCTCTTGATGAAATCGGCTGAAATTACAAACAAAAGGATTTTACAGATGAAATTCAATGGGAACGGTGAAAAATTTATCTTAAAAAGAATTTGCTTTTATAGTGAATTTTTTACTTTTTAAATGATGATACACATATGTTTTTTTATGACTTGATTTTATTTGGTGGAAATGTTCCCAAGCTTTGTTATTATTGCCTTTATTAGCCGGACATAAACATATTTTATCTCTACAAGAATCTTACATATAACCCCCTACTATCCTCCGGATGTAGGTTTTGGTGGTCCGGTATCATCAGTATCAGCACTTTGCGAATCGTTGGTTTCATCGGGAGCGACAGTAACAGTATACACTATTGCCTACAATGACAGGCTGCCAAGAGTGGAGGTAATCAACGGGGTGAATGTACATTATTTCAAAAATGATTATGGTCAGCCGTGTCAGGTTAGCAAATCTTTATGGGGAGCGGTTCGAAAAAATGGAGGGCAGTTTGATGTGGCCCACTTGCATACTTGGTGGAATATGCTAATATTCCGGTCGCTGCACCTGCTGAAAAAACAAAATATACCTTCTATTATTTCGGTCAGGGGTATGTTAAGTAATTATAGTTTTGGCCATCGTAAAATTTGGATGAAGAAGTACTTTCAGCAAACTGCCGGGGTTCGCTTATTGAAAAATGTGGGTATGCAGGCTACCAGCGAAGCAGAAGCCAGGGAAATGAGCGAAAGAGCCAGACGGAAAATTGAAGAAGTAGATATCATACCAAACCTGTTAAGCCTTACACATGCTCAAAAATTTGAAGCGCCTGATGGAGGTTATGTCTTAGGGCTTCTCAGCCGTTTGCATCATAAAAAAGGGATCGACATTCTTCTCGAAGCAATTAGCCAGACTCCCGAGGTGACAGAACTTATTTTTGGAGGTACCGGTGATCAGGATTATGAAGAATGGATGCGGGCTGAAATCCGCAGGTTAGGAATTGAGCATAAGGTCACATTTGCAGGCTGGATTAATGATATAGAAAAGGATGCGTTTTTTAAGAGAATCCATGTTTTTATCCTGCCTTCCTATAATGAAAATTTTGCGAATGTAGTAGCTGAATCCTGGAGTATGGCCAAACCTGCTATTTTGAGCAGTGGTGTGGGCTTGCAGAAATTCCTTCTGGACTACAATGCAGGATGGACCTGTGAACCCAATGTATCATCAGTGGTAAATACTATCCGACAGGCTTGGGCTGATCGGGAGCTCTGGCCGGCTATGGGGCAAGAAGCGCTGCAACTTGTAAGAAAAGAACTCAATGGTCCGCACCTTGTACAAGCTTATATGGCCATGTATGAGCAAAAGGCTTTTAGTAATGAGGGGAAGCCGAAAATACTTCCTGTTCCTGATAAGGAATATATCCTTGGATTAAATGCCTATCATTCTGATGCTTCGGCGGCTATATATTGTAACGGGGTTTTAATAGCAGCTTCCGAGGAAGAGCGTTTTAATAGGGTAAAACATTGGGCGGGATTTCCAAGTCAGGCGGTTGCTTTTTGCCTGAAACAGGCTGGAATTAGAATACATGATGTGGCTACCATTGCTATCGCAAGGGATCCACGTGCCAAATGGGATAAAAAAGTGCGGTACCTCGCCAACAATCCAAGAGCCATTTCCTTTGCTCTCAGAGGTCGTTTGTCCAATGCCTCTGCTTCACAAACTGTTACCGAGGAACTCAGTACACAGTATTTGGTTAAAAGAGATTTAATTAACCAAAAGGTTGCTTACATAGAACATCACCGAAGCCACATGGCGAGCAGCTTTTTCGCCAGTCCTTTTCAGGAGGCTGTGATACTGAGTGTGGATGGCTCAGGGGATTTTTCTACCTGCATGATGGGGATTGGCCGCGGCAATCAAATTGAAGTGGTGCAAAGCATTGATTTCCCTCATTCTATCGGCATATTTTATACCACATTTACCCAAATGTTGGGTTTCAATAATTACGGGGATGAATACAAAGTAATGGGGTTGGCAGCTTATGGCGTGCCAAGGCTTACCAAGGAATTGAGTGATATCTTGCTGTTGCAAAGTGATGGTACCTTTAAACTAGACCTGAGTTGGTTCCGGAATGGGTCAGAAGGGTATGTTTACTACAGCACCCTGCAGCAACCTTTGTTGCCTGACCTTTTTACCCAGAAAATGATTGACCGTTTTGGGGCTCCAAGGGCTAAAAATGAACCCATCAACCAATACCACAAAGACCTCGCAGCTTCGGTGCAGCATATGGTCGAGCGTTGCATTTTCCATATGCTTGAACATTTGCACCGCACCACCGGTTTAAAAAACGTTTGTTTGGCTGGCGGAGTAGCACAAAACTCGGTGGCAAACGGTAAAATAACTTTGCAGACACCTTTCGAAAAGGTATATATTCCTCCTGCCGGACACGATGCAGGGCTGGCACTTGGTGCTGCCTTGTGGGTACACCATCAGATAGGAAAAGGCAAACGTTCCGAGCCTTTGATGACAGCCTTTACAGGGGCTGGTTTTACCAATGAAGAAGTTTTAAAAACCCTCGAGGGACATTCTGTTCACGTGGTGAAGATGGATGACTTTCAGGCGCTTTGCCACAAAGTGGCTGGAGTGATTGAGGCTGGCGGTGTCGTAGGATGGTTTAGGGGCAGGGCAGAATTTGGCCCAAGAGCGCTTGGTAACCGTTCAATATTAGCGGATCCACGTCGGGAAGATGCCAAAGACCTGTTGAACCGGAAAATTAAACGTCGCGAAAGTTTCCGGCCCTTTGCACCCGCAATTCTCGAGGAATATTCAGGGGATTATTTCGCTATAAGTGATCCGACCCCGTTTATGGAAAAGGTTTTTCCTATCCGAAAAGAAAAACAGGCCGAAATACCCGCCGTTACCCATGTGGATGGAACCGGCAGGATACAGACTGTTTCTAAAACCATGCATCCCGATTTTTATGCCTTGATTGATGCCTTCCGCAAAAGAACCGGTGTGCCTATTTTACTCAATACGAGTTTCAATGAAAACGAACCCATTGTAAATACGCCGACAGAAGCGCTCGATTGCTTTTTGCGTACCAAAATGGATTTGTTGGTAATGCAGGATATTGTGGTTTCCCGGGATTGAGGCCTTTCCATTAATGATCAAAAGCAGATTTATAGGATGGTTAAAAAATAGCCGTAAGTACCTCAAGGCTTTGCATCCGTCCGAATCCATCTATATGTAATGTAAAATAGGTTTCTACTGCTTCTAGTAGTTCCCGTCTTTGTTCTCGGTTCATCTTAATGCGGTAGAGCGTAACCGGGTGACCGGTTTGCAGCAATTCATGTGCTAATTGAGCCGCTTTACCGGAAATAGAATCATTATGCTGTGGCCATTCACCGGTAAATTTCCCTTCTCTCAGGTCGAGAATATTTTGTGTAGGGCTGTATTGTCCATCGGGTCTAAAACCCAATTCATCTGCCAGCGAAAACGCAAAATGCAAGGGTAAATTCGCCACCACCGAGGGGTCTGCTTCATCTAGCAAAACGAGGTACAATTCTGCCATATCAAACAACACCTTGTTTGGTTCTGTTTGCCGGATGCATTTCCCCATCATTTCAATCATAAAAATGGCCACTCCATGGTGTAGCACACTGCTGAAAACTTTTTGATACACTTTATGCCATCGCATTTCGCGGATGTACTGCAGGTTTTTCTCTTCCTGATGGTATGCCACAAGGTCGAGTATGGCACCTGGCTGTAAGTATGGCCGAAGACTTTGCCCCTTTTTACCTGTGCTTCTTGCTCCTTTTACGAGGTAACTTTGCAACCCGAAAGCCTCGGTAAATGCTTGCACTATCAGGCTGGTTTCACCGAAATTCACGGTTTTTAATACAATAGCTTTTGTTTGCTGTAACATCGGGTGGAAAAAACAATAAGCAGTATAAATCCAATTAAATCCATTAAAATTGTGTCTTTCAAGCGTAATTCGGCTTTACCGGAAACTGGAAGGATTTCCTGTTTGTTGATGCAAAGATGTTTATTCCCGATCAGCTTATGATGAATTTTAACAATCCTGCTCAAAGCAATGCTGTTCATGCCCCAATCGGTGTTTTTGATAGTGGCTATGGCGGCCTAACGGTATTTCGTGAAATGGATGCTTTGTTGCCACAATACGATTACCTCTATCTTGGCGATAATGCCCGTGCACCCTATGGGCCACGCAGCTTTGAAACGGTATACGCTTACACACTGCAGGCGGTGGAATGGCTTTTTGCACAAGGTTGCCCCCTTGTTGTTCTGGCTTGCAATACAGCAAGTGCCAAAGCCTTACGCAGCATTCAGCAAAAAGATCTTCCCCAAAGCCTTGATCCCACCCGCCGGGTACTTGGGGTCATCAGACCTACTGCCGAGGCAATTGGCCGGTTTTCAAAAACCCGGCAAATTGGGGTATTGGGAACGGCAGGTACCATAAAATCGGAATCCTACCCGATTGAAATTGCCAAATTCTGGCCCGGCTTGGCTGTTTTTCAGCAGGCCTGTCCGCTTTGGGTGCCACTTATTGAAAATAATGAACACAATAGCCCCGGCGCCGATTATTTTGTAGAAGCCTGCATCGGGGGATTGATGAAACAGGCTGCTAATATTGATACGATCCTGCTTGGATGCACCCATTACCCCTTGCTGCTGCCAAAAATCAAGCAATTTTTGCCCGAATCGGTTCGGGTATTAACACAGGGCGCTATCGTAGCCGGCAGATTGCTGGATTACCTGCGGCGGCACCCCGAAATGGCGGATCGAATCACCAAAAATCAAAGCAGGCTTTTTTTTACCACCGACAGTACCACTGATTTTGAGCAACATGCCACAAGCTTTCTTGGGCGATCCATTCAGGCATCTATGGTACATTTATAAATTAATCTTCAACACTATGACACCCAAAAATATCCGGGGACTCGAGAAACTTCTGAATGAAGCAGAAAAAAGTATTCATGATTTTGCCCGCCATCAACCGGAAGTATCCGTTGGCACGATTGGTTGGCATATAGATCACTTGTTGCTGACCATGGCACTAACCCTTAAAAATATGTCCACCTCTTCCCCTCAGGATTACCGCAAGGAATATAGTTTTTGGAGAACGGTTTGTCTCGGATTTCGGTGGTTGCCCCGGGGAAAGGTTAAAGCCCCCAAAGTGGTTACACCCGTTTCCACCAAAGAGGAAAAACAGCTAAGGGAGCAATTAGAAGACATTCGGCAAGCCGTAAGAGAAGCTGTTTCCCTGCATCCCCTGCAATTTATGAAACACCCTTTTTTTGGAAAGCTGAAAAGAGACACTGCTTTTCGTTTTCTGGAAATTCATTCCCGCCACCACCTTAAGATTATTGAACACATCAGAAAATAAACACCTTTTTTGATATAGGTTTGGGAAGGGTTCTCCTTTCATTTTGCTAAATGAAAATCCACACAAATTCCCTGAAATTTTAGCAGGTTCCCATTTGACTGCTCAAACCATCCTTAAATCTTTAATTTGCAGCCCTATGGCTTCTTCTGCAGATGTGTTTTTTCAATACCGTGAACTTGGGGCATTTTTGCCGCAGTCACCTGCACTGAAATTATTGCGCAGCGGGCATGCTGCTATGAGCATCAGTTTTTTGTACAAAATGTTCCGGCAGCCAAATGCGGCGGCGGTTCCGCTGGAGACACTCACCCATAAACTAGCCGATTACCTGGCACATATCGGATTTATGGAAGAAGATCCGGATGAACAATTACCGGGTTTTTTGGGTGCTGATTATTATGAACGTGCGGCTACTTATCTCAAGCGCTGGGCCGAAGAAGATAACCGCTACCTCTACATTAATCTCGATGATAAAACACATGAGCCTTTTGCCACCCTGTCTCGCTATACTGAAAAAGTATTTCAGGTACTGGAAATGTTGCGAGAAAAGGACTTTGTAGGGACAGAAAGCAAGCTGCTTGATCTTTTTGGCAAAGTACAAGAACTTGTACAACGCACCAATGATGATCCGCAGGAGCGTATCCGGGAATTGCAGATCCGTAAACGGAGTATAGAGGAGGAAATAAAACAAATCCGTAATACCAACGAAGTGCCGGTGTACGAGCCCTGGCAAATAAAAAGCCGCTGGGCCGATATTGAAAGGCTCGCAGGTGAGCTGACGGGCGATTTTCGGGAAGTGGAAGAAAATTTTAAAGAGATCTATAAAACCATTAGCCACCGGCATGCCGATGCTACACTAAGCAAAGGACAATTGTTGAGGCTTACTTTTGATGCGCTTGAAGAACTGCGCAGCAACGATCAGGGCCGCAGTTTTTATGCGTTCTGGGAGTTTTTGATGGACGAAGCCAAACAGCAGGCCTTGCACGATATGTTGCATCAGGTGTACGACCTCTTGGATAAAACCCATGTGGAATATCCCAACCGTCAATTGCTGCAAATCAAATACATTTTACACAATGCGGGCATAAAAGTGTTGAATACCAACGAATTGCTGGGTTATAAACTGAGCCGGATTGTGGTGGAAAAACAAAAAGGAGATCGGAGAAAAACCCTTGACCTGGTCAATAAAATTTTGCAGCATGCCATTCAGCAAAGCGAAAAATCTACAAAAAATGAGGCACAAATCTGGGTAGAAGAAAAGCCAGAAGTGTACCTGCCATTGGAAAGGAAATTGGGGGATAAGCCGGTAGAAAATCAATTTACCAAGGCACCCAACAAAGCTCAGTTAAACCTGGAACAGTTGACCGGATTACACAAACTGATGGATGATGGAAGCATTGACAAAGCGGAACTGAGGCAAAATATTATAAGGTTATTGAAGAAGCGTCAACAGGTTACCTTATCGGAAGTAATACAGCATTATGGCTGTACCCGTGGCTTGGCCGAGTTGCTTGCTTATGTAGGTATTGCCATGCAAATGCCCCGCACGGCCATCCATAAGTCGCTTACAGAGGATTTGCTGTTTGATACCGATGGACAAAAATATTTAGAAGTACCACAGATTATTTTTACCCGATAATTTGCAAAGGATTGGTATATGGGTAGTTTGAAAATAGAGAAAAAGGATAGCTTGTTTTAAAAAAGAATATACAAAAGATGAATACACTTTTCAGTGAAAATGCTGCCACAGGAACCTCCTATTTACCTGCACAGCAAAAAGTACAACCTTGGGCAAGATGTGCAGCCCGTTTACTGAAAGGAGCGCTGCATGATGATGAAGAGGAGGCCTGGAATAAACTGGTGATTTATAAAATCGAACTGATTGAATGGTTTGCACAGATTGGGGTAGAATTGCTGATTGATCAGCGGGATGGGTTTGCTTATTTGCGGCAGATTGAACTCGACGACAAGGGAACGACCGTTGGGTTGGTACAGCGTCGTCCCCTGAGCTACGAGGTTACCCTGCTTTGTGTGATTTTGCGTAAAATGCTTGATGAATTTGAACTGAATGATACAAGCAGCCGCAACCTGTACATTACCCGGAAATTGCTAAGGGTAGAGCTCGAATCTTTTTTTAAGGAAAAGGCCAACCGCATGAAACTCATCCGTGAACTGAACCGCTATATTGAAGAAGTAGTGGAACTTGGCTACCTGAAAAAAGTGCGCAGCGACAGCAGCAATGCAGAGGAAGATAGTTTTGAAGTACGCCGGATTTTGAAAGCCCGTTTTGACGATGATACCTTGCAGTATTTTTTGCAACAGTTGGAGTCGCCGGATGAACCTATTGAAGAATAAAGGGGATCTCTAAAAATCCCTGATATTGCGTTGCCAAAATTTTACAGCACCCTTATTTAAAAAACCACCTCAAGAATAATTATAAATTTCCTGCATATGACTACAGAAATACTTCATAAAATCGAAACGTGGCTGGCTGAATTATTTACAAGTGGTGAAGTAAGCAGCAAACAAGTGGAAACTTTACTGGGAAACTCTTCCATGGAAATGCTGAGTTATGGCCCCGATACTTTTGAAGTGTTGGTGAATCAGGAAGAGGAGGATATCGAGATTCGCATGGAAGTGAAGGACTCTATGCTGTTTTTTAGGAAAAATGGGAAACCGGTAAAATCTTCCTTAACGGAATATGCAGTAGCTACATTTATATTGCGCGATGCGGAGTTTGTAAGTGTAAGCGACCTTGCTGAGGGAAGAGCTTATACCCGAAAAGGAATGATCAGAAGGGTGTTGACAGAACGTCGTACCAAAGCTGAAAAGGCTGAATACAAAATTAAGTTTGCGAATAACCTGCACGGAGAGCATATCCTTACCAATGAACATGGGGCCAAGTTTAAAATCACTTTACGGGATTTTGAAAAAGAGACGGGGTATATCGATAATCCCGATTACAGGCATAATAAATTGGGTACCACCAAGCATATCATGTTTGCCTTTCATCTGCTAAAATCAAAGCCTGCATTGATGAAAAAGATGCAAAAGGAGTATCCTTTTGTGGAGATATATTGTGATCCATTAAATGATTACCGCATAAGTTATTTCTATCCACATTCTCTACCAGCAGGTATAAAAAAATTAATTATATCCTTTTTTGGAAGTGATACATCTATTGCAGAAGCAGATGAACAGCGTTTTTTAACTTTTATAGACAAAGCAGAAGCCCACTCCGAAATATTGATCAGAAAGGAGGTAAGAGGAAAAGTTGAGAAAGCCTGGAACGAAGCATTACTCAAGCAATTAAAAGTGCAAACAGAACCTAATTGGAAATGGCTTAAGTTGGAGCCTTTCGCTTATCAAAAGGAGGGGATTGTATTTGCTACTTATCGCGAAGGAGCCATTATTGCAGATGAAATGGGATTGGGTAAAACCTTTCAGGCCATAGCCGTCGCTGTTTGTAAAAAACATTTGTTTGGATTCAAAAAAACCTTGATTATTTGCCCTGCTTCTATTAAAGCACAATGGAAAACAGAGGTAGAAAAATATAGTAAAGAGCATGCTGACATTATAGATGGCTTGCCGGATGAAAGGGTTGAGAAGTATAAAAATTCGACAAGTTTCTTCCACATCATTAATTACGAAACGGTACTCCGTGATTCGAATGCTATTAATAAAGCAGATTATGATTTTATTATTTTGGATGAAGCACAGCGCATCAAAAATTTTGATACCATCACAGCACAATCTATCAAGCGATTACAGAAGAAGCATAGCCTTGTACTCACCGGTACACCTATAGAAAATAAACTGGTTGACTTATACTCCATTATGCAGTTTGTAAAGCCCGATTTGCTTGGGCCTCTGTGGGAGTTTAGCTATCAGCACTGCTATTTCGATACCCAAAAGCATGATAAAATAACCGGGTACTACCATTTGAAGCAGTTAAATGAAAAGCTGCAGCAGGTAATAATCCGTAGGGAGAAAAGAGAAGTGCTGAAACAATTACCTAAAATAAGTCAGTATGATATTCCGGTGGCTATGTCGGCACATCAGCAGGATTACCACAGTTCCTTTGCCCGGTCATTGGTGCGCATCATCAATAAAAAATATCTGACCCCCGCCGATTTGCAGCAGATACAATTGTTATTGGGCAATATGCGGATGGTTTGCGATTCTACTTTTTTAATAGATAAAGAAACAAACCACTCACCCAAACTTGATGAATTGCGCTATGTATTGGAGGAGCAAATGGGCATACAGCGGGGAGGAAAGAAAATTATTATATTTAGCGAATGGGTAACTATGCTGGGTTTAATAGGAAAGATGCTAAATGAAATGGGTATTACCTATGTGCAGTTGACTGGTAAGGTAGCCGTAAAAAACAGACAGGCGCTTGTTAAAAAGTTTGAAGATGATCCTGCCTGTCAGATTTTCCTGAGCTCAGAGGCTGGTGGAGTGGGCTTAAATCTTCAAGTGGCGGATACGGTCATTAATTTTGAATTACCCTGGAACCCGGGTAAAAAGAATCAACGTATCGGGCGGATTGATCGCCTCGGTCAACGCAGTAAACACCTGACTGTTATAAATTTTATTACCAATGATAGTATTGAAAGCCGCATTGCCGAAGGACTTACCCTAAAGCAAAGCTTATTTGATGGCGTACTCAATAAGGGAAATCAGATTGATACCGTTGACTTTAGCACCAAGGGCAGGTCACAATTTCTGAAACAATTGAATAGTTTTATAGGCAGCATGGCGGAACCGGAAGCACCGTTACTTAAAGAAGAGGAAACTACACAAACCGAAACAGTTGTTGTTGGAAATGAGTTCGATACATTGGCTGCATTAACGAAAAAAGATGCTATGGAGACGGAAAAGGAACCCGTTCAAGCGATTGAAAAAGTCGAGCCAACCCCTCAATCGGTTCCACCTGAAATGGAAGCCATGAAAACGGTTATGGAGAGTGGGATGCAATTTTTTGCTGGGCTATATAAAATATCTACCGGTAAAGAAATGCCAACTGGTGGAAATTCGGTTGAGATAGACCCGAATACGGGAGAAATTGTAATACGGTTTAAAATGAAGGCGTGAGTAGGTAGATACTTCTAATAGACTTTTTATGTACAAAAGGCAAGAGGAAAGGGGAGTTAATCGGCAATTATCAATAGAGCGTTTTCGGTAAATAGGAATCCACAATTTTTGGCAACGAGGAATGCACCGTTTTCCTTTTCCATAGAGAGCCTGTTCGATTTTGCCGATTACACTGCAAACTTACTTGCAGTACAATGGGCAGTTTAAATAGCATACTCCGTCAAATAGGATACTAAGTATACCTGCTAAATAGGGCGGATTCAATAAAAGAAGTACAAAGGGGAGCATTTACGAAAATTATAAGGGAACCTAATTAAACCTGTGTTTCCAACTTGCTTAATTGGGTTTGTTTGCTGTCTCCAAATCTATATATAGCTTGTTGATAGTAGGTAAATTGAAGTAAGTTATCCGCCCCGCATATAGTTTTTTACAAAAGTGGCTGGCTCCTGTTTCAATGAGATGGAAAAGTGAACCGATTACCTTTCGTTATAAAAAATGAATCTGTTCAAGCACTCCCCATCTTTGATTAATTCTATGCTAACGACACGAATGGTTTGAACAAATCTACAATAATAGTGGAGGGTTTTGGGGATTGCATATACTGCAGAAGAATCCTATCGGTGCATTGCCCAACTTAAACAGACCCTTTAATGCATACCTCACAAACTCATGGGCGGTTTCGGTGCATGAACCTACGCTGCATGTAGTAAAATTACAAGAGTGGATTTAACATTTCTTCCCCTGTATCAGACGAGAATTCACCTTTCTAACCCAGGTATTCAATAAATTGGCAACCGCATATTGGAAAAAAAATTCTCCTTTTTTAGGTAGTCGCCTTTGGTATTTTAAGATGTTTTATGGTCTAATAGTATAATCAAATCCATTATCCAGCACTTCCTGAATAGCCTTTTTTACCGCGGTTATTTTTTTTTCTTCTTCTTCCAATAGGTGAAGGCCAGCAAGTATTACACCACTCGCATCTTCAAACCGACCTTTGGATATTTCGTCGGCAATAAATTCATCAAAATGATCTCCAAGAGATAAAGAAGTATAGTCTGCCATAATTTATATTTTACATAAAAGTACCAAAAAGCATAATTCAAAATTCAAAGGCTTGAAATTTTAAGGAAAAAAGGTTCGAACTTTGTAATTTTCCTTACAGGAAGTGGCTTTAACTGCTTTGGAGGCTCAAACGTCGGTTTTAAGAGTGAGGGGTCTTATAAAATTGGGTTAAGCATTTTCAGAACCGACAGTTTAAATAGGGTAAGTATTTAATAGTATCAGCTTTTAGGCGGTAATACAGGGTGTTGTATTATAAGTTAGTTACCCTATAAGTTTACTGATGGGACAATTTTCTGAAACAATATTTTATATCAAGCAATACAAACGGCTCTATTCTTCCGAATCCAGGTCTTTTAGTAAATCATCAAGTGATTGGGTTTTTGATTTCTTTTCCTCTGGTGAAAGGTTCTTAAATTCCTCTGCTATACCTTTTATTCTGTCAAATTCAGCCTGAATGTCAGATTCCTCATAATCCACAAAAGTCATCTCATACAGGCAATGCGCATTAATTTCCAGTTCAGTAAACTCCTTACAGGTCATTTCATGAATATTCATTCCCAACCATTTATTCCACTTAGTAAATTCAAGCGCTACCCCATTGGTTTTTTTGTCGGTTGATGCATGGTCTATTCCATAAATATTGCCTAAACCATATTCCTGTGTTTCATCATCGAATTCCTGTTCAATAACTATTTCAATGGCAGATTCAACAGGCTCCATGATTTGAAG
>JBBQXO010000080.1:0-21575 GCA_038209595.1 Chitinophagales bacterium | reverse complement strand
TGGGGTATACAGATCAGCAGCTATCTGATTTACAACACAATGTTCTGCCGCAATGGATATTTATCCGGGAAGTCAGTATTAAAATGCAGCCCACGGCTTTCTTTGCGGAACTGAGCACCTTTTACAATCAGGTATCCAATGGTAATCATATTGCGCAGTTCGCAGAGTTGTGGCGATATTTTACTGCTCCGATACAGGTTTTCAACTTCTTCGTGCAACAAATCGAGTCGGCGGCTTGCCCTTTCCAAACGGATATTGTTGCGAACAATCCCCACATAATCACTCATCAGCAAGCGCAGTTCTTTCAAACTTTGGGTGATCAGGATCATTTCCCGGGGATTGGTGGTGCCTTTTGCATCCCAATCGGGTATTTCTGCTGAGAGTGGGAAACCATTTTGATTGCTTTTTTGCACATCGAGAAAAGCGCGGTGGGCAAACACCATGGCTTCAAGCAGGCTATTACTTGCCAACCGGTTGGCGCCATGCAAGCCGGTGCTCGCACATTCCCCCGCAGCATACAGGTTGCGGACGGTGGTTTTAGCAAAAAGGTCTGTTTGAATACCACCACAACTATAATGGGCAGCCGGTGCTACCGGAATCATATCATGTGCTACATCAATGCCAATGCTTTTGCATTTCTCGTAAATATTCGGGAAATGATGCAAAAAAGCTTCATGGTTTAAATGGCGGCAATCGAGGTACACAAATTCAGTACCGGCCACTTTCATTTCATTATCTATGGCACGGGCCACAATATCGCGGGGAGCAAGGTCTTTACGTGGATCGTATTTTTCCATAAAAGCTTCGCCGGCGGCATTACGCAGAATCGCACCATCGCCACGAACCGCTTCGGTAATCAGGAAAGCATGCCCTTTTGCCCCAGCCTCGTATAGTGCGGTAGGGTGAAACTGTATGAATTCCATATTTTCTACCCGGCCTTTGGCGCGATACACCATGGACACCCCATCGCCGGTAGCAATAGCCGGGTTGGTGGTGGTGCGGTACAAACTTCCGTTGCCACCGGCAGCCATAAAGGTGGTTGTCGCAATAATCTTATCAATTTTCCCCGAAAGCGTATCAAGCACATACACCCCGTAGCATGTGATATCGGGAGTAGTTTTCATTACAAGGTAGCCAAGATGGTGCTGTGTAATCAGGTCTACTACAAAACAGTGATTAAGGATGCGGATATTAGAAAGGCTATCTACTTTTTGCAAAAGAGCCCTTTCCATTTCTTTACCGGTCACATCTTTATGGTGCAAAATGCGGTTTTCGCTATGTCCGCCTTCTTTTCCCAAGCTGTAATCGCCATCTGCAGCACGGTCAAACTGAGCTCCCCAATGAATGATTTCACGGATCCTGTCAGGGCCTTCCTTTATTACAAGGGTAACCACCTCTTCATCGCATAAGCCATCTCCCGCTATCAGCGTATCTTCTATATGTTTCTCAAAACTATCGTTTACATCGTCCCATACTCCGGCTATTCCGCCCTGTGCATACTTGGTATTGGTTTCATCGCTTACCGTTTTGGTGAGCACCAATACTTCCTTGTCTGGAAAAGCCTCCGCAACTTTTACCGCATAGGTCAATCCTGCAATTCCTGAGCCAATTACTAAAAAATCTGTCTTCATGTTTTTGTCCCCAATAATTTTTTTGCCAGTTATTACGGGCATTTCTATTTACAAAATAAAGCCATAACGGTTGACTGCTTACATTTATCAGGTTAAAATTGAAGAATTAAAAAAAACATAAAGATGCGCACCTCTGAAACAGATACCCAATTGATTGAAAAAACGGTGGATTATGTAAAAAAAACATTGGCTGATGCCGAAGGAGGTCATGATTGGTGGCATACCTACCGGGTATGGAAAGCAGCCGAAATAATAGCAGTGGAGGAATCAACGGATGCCACCATTGTAGCGCTTGCTGCTTTGCTGCATGACATTGCAGATGCCAAATTTCATGATGGAGATGAAACAATAGGGCCTGACAAGGCGCGGTGTTTTTTACAAAGTATGAATGCAAATGATACTTTAATTGACGATGTAGTAAACATAATCAAACATATGTCATTTAAAAACAGCCTTGATGGGGAAACGGGGAGTTCTGCAGAAATGCGGGTACTGCAAGACGCAGACCGGCTTGACGCTATAGGGGCCATTGGCATTGCCCGCGCTTTCAGCTATGGAGGCTTTAAAGGCCGCGTCTTCTACGATCCGGCCATTCCGCCCCAACTAAATATGGATAAGGAAACATACAAAAAAAGTACAGCGCCTACCATCAATCATTTCTATGAAAAATTGCTGTTGCTAAAAGACGGAATGCATACACATACCGCCAAAGCAATGGCCGCAGAACGGCATGCCTATATGGAAGGTTTTTTAAAACAATTCTTTGCAGAGTGGGAAGGCCGGGTGTAGAACCCGAATTAATTTACCATCCAACTAAAACGTGCAGTCACTCTTTAATTACCATAAACACTCAAAAACTTAATCCTCATTATTTTAAGTTGTTCCCAGGTAAGCGAAAGATCGCTCAATTCCTTTTGGGCCACTTCCAGGGAAGAGGTATCGCAACCTTTGAAGTATTCGATAATATCTTCCTGATCGAGCTCATCAATCATATCACTAATGGCATAATCAAGATTTAGTTTGGTACCGCTTGCCGCGATGGTTTCCATTTCTTCAAGCAATTCGTCGAGCTTCAAGCTTTTGTTTTTGGCAATGGTCTCTAGCGGTATACGTTTATCAATATTCTGAATGATATAAATTTTATTGCTGCTCTTATTGGCCACGGTTTTCATTACAAATTCCTCTGGCTTCTCAATATCATTTTCCTCCACATATTGCGCAATCATTTCCACAAAAGCTTTACCAAACTTTATGGCTTTGCCCTTGCTGACTCCGGCGCATTTTTCCAGTTCAACCATGGTGGTAGGATACATGGTGGCCATATCCTGCAAGCTGTTTTCTAAGAACAAAACGAAAGGAGGCAATCCACGTTTTTTTGCTTCGCGATGCCGGAGTTCTTTCAGCATTTCAAAAAGCTTCTCATCCGCAGCAGCAGAGGTAGCACCCGCCCCGTCGGTTTCGTAATCGCCATCGTCTTCGTTGGCATCTTCAAAACGGTTATTCATGCCTATCATAAAGGAGGTAGGCTTCTTCATCCAGGCCTTACCCTTATCGGTAAATTTGAGTAGTCCGTATTCTTCAATATCTTTTCTCAGCAAAGTATCAAGCAACATGGCCCTTATCAGACTGTTCCAATAATGGTTGTCTTTACCTTTTCCAATACCAAATTCGGGCAATACATTATGCCGGAACATAGCAACCTGCGGAATTGGATTTCCCATCAGTATGTTGATGGAATAGTCAATATTAAAATGTTCGCCCAGTGCTTTTACCACATTCATCACCTTCATGGCATCTTCCATGGCTTCCATCTTTGGCTTCGGGGTACAGTTATCGCAACCACCTGTTCCAGGGCACTTGGTCGTATCCCATTCTTCTCCAAAATAATGGAGCAATATTTTACGCCGGCAAACGCTGCTTTCTGCAAAAGCTACGGTTTCGTTGATCAGTTGTGCTCCCACTTCGCGTTCGCTGAGCGGTTTGTCCCGCATCAGGTGCTCGAGTTTGGCTACGTCGGCATGACTGTAATACAAAAGGCATTTGCCTTCGAGTCCATCTCTGCCCGCTCTTCCGGTTTCCTGATAGTAGTTTTCAATAGACTTTGGAATATTGAAATGGATCACAAATCGGATATCGGGTTTATCAATACCCATGCCAAAGGCAATAGTAGCAACAATCACCTGAACATCTTCATTCAAAAACTGATCCTGCCGATCGGCACGCAATTTGGCTTCTAACCCTGCATGATAAGCAACCGCTTTAATATTGTTGGCCCTCAAAACTTCTGCAAGTTCTTCGGTGGTTTTCCTGTTCAGGGTATAAATGATCCCACTTTTGCCCCTGTTTTGCGAAATAAACCGGACCATGCTTTTGATGGTTTGCTCTTTGCGTATTTTAGGCAATACTTCGTAATGCAGGTTTTCACGGTTAAAGGAAGAAATGAAAACATTGGGATCGCGCAGCCCAAGGTTTTTTACAATATCACTTTGTACTTTTGGCGTGGCGGTCGCAGTAAGTGCAATTACCGGCACTTTTTGGTTTATTTTATCCATCATTTCGCGAAGGCGGCGGTATTCAGGACGGAAATCATGGCCCCATTCAGAAATACAGTGTGCTTCATCTACGGCAAAAAAGGATATATTCAAATCGCTGAAAAAATCAAGATTATCTTGTTTGGTGAGGGTTTCAGGAGCTACATAAAGCAGTTTGGTTTTGCCTGCAAGCAGATCATCTTTTACTTCTTTTTGCTGACTCTTATTAAGTGTACTGTTTAAAAAATGGGCGATTTCGTCGTTGCTGCTGTAACCGCGTACAAGATCCACCTGATTTTTCATGAGAGCAATCAGCGGACTTACTACAATGGCCACCCCCTCGCTCATAAGCCCCGGAAGCTGATAACAAAGGCTTTTACCTCCACCCGTAGGCATGATTACAAAAGTATCCCGACCTCCCAGCAAACTTTGAATGGCTTCAAGTTGCAAGCCCTTAAACTTCCCAAAGCCAAAATATTCATTCAGTCGGGTAGCCAATTGTGCTATAGTGTAAGGAGAGTTAGAATTGGTTTTACCTTTTTTTCCATCGGCAGCCGTCCTTATGGCAGCTTTCAGAACAGATTCATTGACAGGCTTTTCAGTAGGAAGTTCTTTATATGAACTTTTTTTTTCGGTTGTTTTCGACTTTGCCATAACACACACTTTTTCCAGCTATAAAGTTAAGCAGGCTTTTAATGAAAATCAATAAAATTGATTTATAGAAATACTATTCAAAAAAGTCATTCGAGAAAGTTACCACATTTATAAATATAAATTTGGCTTTTTTTGAAAGGATTGCGAAGTTAATATAAACAGAGCATACTTGAACAGCAGAATTTATGGAAGATTTGGTTAAAACACAATTCGCTTTTTTAAAGGATTTACCTTTGCGACACATGGAAGAAAAAGATATCCTTGCATCGGGCAAAAAAACGATAGAACTTGAAACAGAAAGTGTGGCGGGTCTTGCTGATTCAATTAATGAAGATTTCTTTAAAGCTGTACAGGCGATTGCTAAAGGCGGTGGCCGGGTAGTAGTGAGTGGTATTGGTAAAAGTGCCATCATAGCGCAAAAAATGGTATCCACCTTTAATAGTACCGGCACCCCGGGGCTATATATGCATGCGGCCGATGCCATCCATGGCGATCTTGGTATGGTTCAGCAAAATGACGTGGTGCTCGTGATCAGTAAAAGCGGCAACAGTCCGGAGATAAAAGTACTCGTACCCCTGCTTAAGCGGTTTGGCAATACCCTGATTGGGATGGTAGGAAACCTCGAAAGCTACCTTGCACTACATGCAGATATTGTGTTGAATACCACCGTGAGCAAAGAAGCCTGCCCCAATAACCTTGCTCCTACAAGCAGTACCACTGCGCAAATGGTGATGGGCGATGCCCTTGCAGTTTGTTTAATGGAGCTACAGGGGTTTTCCGGAGAGGACTTTGCCAAATATCATCCTGGCGGAACACTTGGTAAAAAGCTTTACCTGCGGGTAGGAGACCTGATAGCGGGCAACCCGGTTCCGGCTGTTCGTCCCTATACTCCCTTACCCGAAACAGTCATTGAAATGACGAGCAAATTACTGGGGGCGACAGCTGTCGTGGAAGAAGATGGAACGTTGTATGGCATCATTACAGATGGAGATCTGCGCAGGATGCTTTCGCGCCGACAGGCTATTGCGGGGGTAAAAGCCAGCGACATTTGCAGCAGAAATCCATTTAGTATTTCTGCGGGAGCACTCGCTGTGCACGCACTCGACCTGATGCGGGAACATGATATCACCCATTTGGTAGTTACGGAAGACCATATATACAAAGGAATATTACACCTGCACGATCTGGTTAAGGAGGGGTTGATATAGCCTCGTCAATTTTAAGCCGTATTTCAGGGGGTAACCCTTTACCTTTACGCTCTGATTGAAATAGATTTATAAACCTATGAATAAAAATTATTATGTAGCCATTATGGCAGGGGGTATAGGAAGCCGTTTCTGGCCAGAGAGCAGGGTTCGGTTACCCAAACAGTTCCTCGACATCCTTAATACCGGACAATCGCTGATTCAATCCACCTTTCATCGTTTTGCTTCCTTTGTCCCTGTTGAAAATATATTTGTGGTTACATCAGCAGAATATGCTGACCTGGTTGAGGAACACCTCCCTATGATGAAAACTGGCAATATCCTAAGCGAACCCAGCAGAAAAAATACCGCGCCTTGTGTAGCTTATATGGCTTTTAAACTGGCCTTACGTAATCCGGAAGCCAGTTTTATTGTAGCCCCGGCCGATCACCTGATTCTTGATCCTGCAGGTTTTCAGGCCATCGCACTCAAAGGACTCGATTTTGTACAGAAACATTCCTGCCTGTTAACCTTGGGTATTCAACCCACCTATCCCAATACGGGATACGGCTATATTCAATACAATCATGAAGAAGTAGCAGAGGGCATTTATAAGGTGAAAACCTTTACAGAAAAGCCCAATCTTGAATTGGCAAAAACTTTTATGGCGAGTGGGGATTTTCTATGGAATGCAGGCATTTTTATCTGGAAAGTAAAAGATATCTTGTATGCCTTTGAGAAGCATATGACCGAAATGTATGAGGTGTTTGCTGCAGAACAGCATAAATTTGACACTATAGAAGAACAGGCAGCCCTCGAATCCATTTATCCACAGTGCAGCAGCACATCCATTGATTATGCCATTATGGAAAAAGCTGATAATGTAAAAATCATCCCTGCTTCTTTTGGATGGAGTGATTTGGGGACCTGGAATGCTGCCTACGAAAACATGGAAAAAGATTATCTGGGTAATGCAGTGAAAGGCGACAATGTGGTCATTATAGATGCAACCCGGAATATGGTTCATGCCCCACACCAAAAATTATTGCTTTTGCAGGGGCTGGATGATTTTGTGGTAGTAGATACGCCGGATGCCCTCATGATCTGTAAAAAGGAAAAAGAACAGGAGATTAAGGATTATATGGCAGAAGTAAAGCGAAATAAAGGGGACAGATTCCTATAAAGCAGTACTTATATATTTTTGTTGCAATTCTTCAATTAGGCTTTTTGTAACAGAATAATGCCGATTTTTAGGGTCTATTGTAGAATTATTAATTCATTAATCATTCAAAACTTATATAGAATATGAAGAAATTGTTTTTATCAGTCTTACTGCTAGCAAGTTTTGCAATAGGTGCCATGGCGCAGCGATATGCCATTATTGATACCCGTTATATATTGGACAAGATGCCAGAATACAAAATGGCACAGGCTCAACTCGACGCTACAGCTAGTAACTGGCAAAAGGAAATAGATACCATGCAGGTGGCGCTTAATGCGATGTACCGCAATTTTGAGGCTGAACAAATTATGCTAAGCCCGGAGTTGAAGAAAAAAAGGGAAGATGAACTTTTCAACAAAGAAAAAGCCGTTCGTGATTTGCAAAGAAGGCGATTTGGCTTTGAAGGCGATTTGTTTTCCGAACGTCAAAAATTAATCAAGCCAATACAGGATAAAGTATATACAGCCATTCAAAAGCTTGCAGTAGCGCGGTCCTATGATTTTATTTTGGATAAAAGTGAAGGCATTACTGTTATATTTGCCGACCCGAAATTGGATAAAAGCGAAGATGTGCTTCGGGAATTGGGAGTAAAGGCTGATTAGTGAAATTTAAAAAAATCAAAAAAAGTAAAAAAAAGAAGATGAAAAAAGTAATGATGGGCCTCGTGCTCGTAATGACAATGTGCATGGCAGCTACCACAGATGCGGCTGCTCAGGCCATGAAACTTGGATATTTTGACCTGGAGGCCGTTGTTTCGCTAATGCCCGGAACAGAAAAAATTGATTCTATACTGCAAGGTTTTATGAAGGACTCGGTAAATGCTGAATACGAATTTAGGGTAGAAGAATTCAACCGCAACGACAGTATTTTGAAGGCAGACAGTATCAAAATGCCCCAAAAACTTTACAATGAGCGCAAAAGCAAATTGTTCCAAGAGTTTTATTTGCTACAAAACTGGCAAGAATATAGTCAGCAAATGTATCAAAACAAGCAGCAGGAGTTGGTAGGCCCTTATGCCCAAAAAGCCATTGAAGCTTTTCGTAAGGTAGTAGCCGAAGGAAAATACACCCACGTGTTTAAAGCAGATAATTTTTATGAGGCACCCGAAACAGATAATCTCGTTCCGGTAGTGGCGAAAAAATTGGGGCTGAAAGTACCTGATCCACCTAAACAATAACAAGTAATTCGTTTATAAACATACACAAAGGGCGCTCCTCAATGGAGCACCCTTTGTTCGTTATATTATATTCCTTTCTCTACTTTACACCCTTTGTTTTACATTGAATAACTGGCTTAACCTTTGAAAGGGTACAAAAAAATAGATCGCCGGTTGCCAGCGATCTCCCTTGATATAATTGCATTAAAACGATTAGTGTCCTGCTTCTGCTTCACCGGCTTCATGAGCACCTTCCTTTTTTTCAATACGGTAATGATTGTATTCGGCAGTGCCACTGTTCCAGAAATACCAGGCACTCAGGCTTAGGGCCACAAAAACCACAGTTATGATCAAAATACCTAGTCCATTGGTATTCTTTCCAAAACCAGGATTGTCATGGTTGTGTTCGTTATTTTCCATAGTGTTGTTACTTTTAATATTATTTGCTTCGCAAAATTATAATAAAACTGCCATTTTACCCTTTTAAAAAACAGGTGTTTTGCTAAAATTGCTGCTAAGTTTCCCAATCTGTTAGCGGGGCCTTAAAAATTTGCGACTCAGTTCATCATAAATCAGGAGTTTTTCATTGGCTTTTCCATCGCGGTCAAATATCCTGTCCCAGGTACTCAGGGGTTCCCAGATAAAAGTTCCTTTGCCTTTATCACCCGGCAAATCGAAGGCTATTTTGTTTACCAATTGCTTTTTGGCAGAATACTCTACCACCACAAGATCCTTGTTGTAGCGCTTAATCAGATCGAGCATATTGTCGCGTAGATCATCGGCGGTGCCATGCCATTTGGGATAATAGGAAAGCCCGATTATGTCGAAAGGTACTTGTCGCTTGGTCATTTCATCTATAAAAAATACCGTTTCCTCATTTTGTCCGCCCAATGCCACATGAATCAGCAGGATGGTTTGTGGGGCCACTGATTTTACCGCGGCGGTACCAGCCGCTATTAGTTGGGCCAACTGATCAGGATTTTGAATATTGCCCTCAGGCCATACCATCCCATGGTTGATCTCGTTGCCTACCTGCACCATATCCGGTAGGGTTCCCTGTTTTTCTAAAGCCATCATGGTCTCCCGGGTAAAATCATACAGGCTTTTTTTAAGTTCCTTAAAAGATTGTCCTTTCCAGGCAGCCGGTTTGTTCTGCTTGCCCGGGTCGGCCCAATAATCGCTGTAATGGAAATCAAGCAACAAACCCAATCCAGCAGCTTTTACTCTTTTGGCCATTTTTAAAGTGTTGTCCAGATCACAAAATCCTTTTCCCGGAGAATAGCCACTGTCCTGTGCCGGGTCATTGAAAATGCGTAACCGCACATAATTGAAACCATGGTCTTTCAGAATTTCAATGGCATCCTTTTCCACGCCTTTATCGGAAAATTTCATGCCGTCTGCCTCAAGTTCAGGTAAAAAAGATATGTCGGCACCGATTATTTTTCCAGATTCCCTCGGCAAAGCCGCTGCCCCTTTCAACTGATAGGCGGGATCAATGTTTACCTTTTCTATGTTGACAGGCGAAACAGTTACAATATCCGTATTGCCATTATAGAGCGAAGCAGCGGACGCCTCGAAATGAATGGTCCCTGCATTTTTTAAAGATTGTACAATTACCTGTGCTTTGCCATTAAAAAGATTCCGTTGCCAGAGTCCGTCCGGGCATTGGTCAGCTTCGTGGCTACTCGGATCGCCATTGCCCACCCCGATTATGCGGCCCAGCCCCATCAAACTAAAACGGATTTTGTTATCGGCGCCAGCAACTTCCCGTCCCTCGGCATCCACTACACTAATGTTGAGCACACTTACATCGCGGCCATCACCTAGCATCGTGGTTTTATATGGAGTTACCACCACATCCACCGGCGGCCCTGTGGTTTCTATTTTTTCAGAAAAACTACGACCGTTTTTATAAGCTATAGCTTCGAGTTTGCCAAGGGCATAATTTACAGTCCAATTCAGGTGACCATTTCGGGGCATCGCCTTTTTCCCAAGACTTTTATCATTCAGGAACAACTCTACGGCATCTGCATTGGAATTGACCCACACGTCCACCGGCTTGCCAGTTCTTGAAGGCCATACGGCCCTTGCTTCTGGCAGGTTCCAGTTATTAGGCGAAATATGCAACACATCCTTATCTGTCCACCAACTTTGGTAATAATAGTACAGATTCTTTGGAAAACCTGCCATATCCATGATGCCAAAATGGGAGTTGATATTAGGCCATTGATAAGGAGTAGGTTCTCCGCGATAGTCGAAACCAGTCCAGATAAAACCACCCAGCCAGAAATCATTTTCTGCGGCAAGTTTCCACCAGGTTTCCGCAGTACTTGCCCACCAGGGCGCCGTGATATCCTGATCGGGGAGGTAACCGCGGAGGCTATCTTTTTCATAAATACCCCGGGTGGTTACGGTGCTCCCCATTTCAGTTCCAATAATGGGCTGATCGGGATGATCGCTTTGGTAATCGGCTACGGCAAACTGCCGGTAGTTGAAACTACGCACCGGAACCACTTCGTTTACGCCGCGGTATACATTGGGCAAATCGGCAGCATAAGTGCTGATGCGGGTTGGATCAAGCTGCCTTTGTTTGGCAAGCAAAGTTTGGGCAATTCTTTTGCCAAAACTGTTGGCTTGAATCATGCCTTCCTCGTTGCCAATCGACCACATAAAAACCGAGGTGCGGCTACGGTCTCTTATAATCAGTCTTTCCAATTGATCCATGTATTCGGGGCTGCTGTTCAGGAGTCGTTGTTCATCCATCACCAGCATGCCAAGGCTATCGCAGGCATCGAGCAATTCAGGTGTAGGGGCATTATGGCTTGTCCGGTAGGAATTTACGCCCATATTTTTCAACAACCTGATCCGATAATATTGCAGGGCATCGGGCAGGGCGCTTCCCACTCCTGCATGATCCTGATGGCAATTAACACCCAGTAACTTCACATATTTGCCGTTTAAAAACACCCCATTGGGTTTGATATCAATACCACGAATTCCAAAACGCATCGTTTGCTGATCAATCAATTGACCCTTTTGCCGAACCTCTACCACCACCCTATGCAGGTAAGGATCTTCGAGGTTCCAAAGTCTTGGGTTAGAGAGATCAATCATTTGCGTAGCCGAAACCTTTTGCAAAGGATTTATGGTAAGCGATACTTTTTTAGCGGTTCCGATTTTTACCCCGGTACGGTCGGTTAAGTAAGCGGTACATTCGAGTATGGCCGGGGTAGAAGATTCATTTTTAAGACTCGTTTCAACCGTTACCAGGGCATTTGCTCCTTTCATTTGGGTATGGGCAAATACCCCATAGGAAGCAATATGTACCGTTGGGTATTTGTTAAGCCAAACATGCCGGTAAATACCTGCGCCTTCATAAAACCACCCCTCGTATTGGGTAGCATCTGCACGAACGACCAGTACATTATCTCCATCGTAACGGATGTAATCGGTAATATCATAATCCACACCTACATAACCGCTTTGGTTGTTGCCCAGGTAAAAGCCATTGACCCAGATATTGGCATCTCGAAAAATACCATCGAACTGAATGGAAAAACGCTGACCCGAATCGGCTGCGGAAATATTGAAATGCTTGCGGTACCAGCCAATACTTGTTTCTGGAAAAAGCCCGCCCACAGGTTTGTACCCATGCGACATGACATCGAAATTATCTACGTTTACAAAAGGCAGTTCCACCGCCCAATCGTGGGGCAGGTTCAATTTCCTCCAACTGCTGTCTGCAAATTGGGGGTCGGCTGCTGTGCCGGTTGCCTTACCGCTTTTTGAAAAAATATTGGCTATACCATAGTTGAAATCCTTTTCAGCATTGGCTGCATGGCCTAAGTGGAATCTCCAGTCTTCATCCATAAGCAGGTGCTGACGTGATTTACTTTGTGCCTGCAAACTTATGGTAAAACCCAACAGGGAAAACAGACAAAAAAGGGGTATTCGAAACATGATACTTGTATAAAAAATAAACCTTTCGCTACTTTACAACGAGAGGCAAAAAAATCAATTTGCAAAGGCATCGAGTGCTGCGGTGGGTTTGCCACTATTATCGAAAGCTCCTTTCGTGTAGCCTTGCCAGTTGCCGTAGCATTGGGGCTCCCAGTATAAAAGTCCTGTTCCCTTTTTATCAGTCACTGATTTTACCTTGGTCATCAGATCAGTTAAAAAGGCTTTGGCTGCCACTGTCTGATCCCAGGACATACCTGCTTCTACCACCATGACTTCCTTTTTATAACGGCTTACCATATCATTCATGTTGGCAAGGCATTGGGCATTAAGGGTTTGCCAGGTTCCCGGATCGGGATAAAGCGACATCCCTATGACGTCAAACTTTGCTCCGTTGCTTATCAAACCGCCTATATTCCAGGTAAATAATCCATTATCATTTCCACTGGAAATATGCAATATCACCCGGGCATTGGGAAAAACCGCTTTTACTGCATCATACCCGGCATTTACAAATTGGGCATAGTTGGCCATGCCGCCGGTAAGGTTTGCCTGACCGGTTGGCCAAAGCATCCCATTATTGGTTTCGTTGCCTACCTGTACCCATTCGGGGGTTACTCCGGCAGTCTTTAAAGCATTCAATACATCGGTGGTATGGACACTGACCGCATTTTTTAATTCTACCGCAGAGAGGGCGGCCCATGCGGCTGGTTTACTTTGTTGCCCGGGATCGGCCCAGGTATCACTGTAGTGAAAATCAATCATCACCCGCATTCCCAGGTTTTTTGCCCGCAGAGCTTTGGCTACCACATCGGCTTTGCCATTCCAGCCACCAGTGGGATTTACCCAAACCCGTAAGCGTATGGTATTCATACCTAGCGCTTTCAACCCGGCAATGGCTTCCGTTTCCATACCGGCTTTGTTATAAAACTTTTTTCCCGCTGCTTCCATTTTGGTCAGCCAGCCTACATCTGCTCCTTTGGCAAAAGTGGTTGCCGGAGGATCAATCGGAGGCGGATCGGGCGTTCCGAAAGAACTGCTTTTGGAACAGTTCAAAAAAAATAACATCGTGGCAATCAAACAGGCTGGCAAACGTAGCATAAATCAGAGCCGCTTTTATTATTTGTCTAAATGACAAATCTAATCAAAATTAACAATAAGCATGGGATCGGGGCAATTCTGCCTATAAAATGCTTCCTGCGCCAAAGAACAAACTCCGGGGTAATCTCCACTTTGTCCATTAAACTGTTGAATCACCTGAAAATGCAGGTGCGGTGGCCATTGCCCATTTTCTTCGGGTTCACCAAAATGAGCAAAAACGGCACCACTTTTCACTTTATCACCAACCTTAATTGCAAGGTCGGCCTTACTTAAATGCCCATATAAAGTGTAAAAGGTAATACCTTCCATTTGATGCTTCAAAATAATAGTAGCCCCATAATTACCATAAACAGGATGGTAGCCAATACTATGCACTGTAGCATCTAACGGAGCCATTACCTCCGTACCAGCGGCTCCCCAAATGTCTAAACCCAAATGCAGGGTCCTTGGTTGAGCAGCATCCTTTCCGCTATTAAATAAGCGGCTTCTGCCATAAACGGCTCTGTTTTCGAGATAGCCACCGTACCCGAACCGTGCATCCCCTGCCAGTAAAAGCGATTGGATGTACTGATCAAAACTCTTTGTATCAGAAAAAATTACTGCGGTAAGATCTTCATTTTTATCAGAAAGATCCATGACTATAGCGCGGTCTGTTTGGGGATCAAATGGAACCACCGGGGAAAACTTCCCCGCGTTTTGCTGCAATCGTTGTAAAAGCATATTTATTTTTTTTAAGTTATTTTTTCTGTACACTCATTTGCGCCAATACGGGAAAATGATCGCTGCTAAACAAACCTCCCCAAGTTTGACTAAGGGTCGCATGTTTGGTTACTTTCCATTTGCCCATAAATAGTATATGATCAATAGGTTTGGTATTATTTTCTTTTGATCCAAAAGCATTAAAAGTCCCACCGGGACCGTAATGTCGCGTGGTGGAAACGACTTTAGTATCTACCAGTTTTGGAAGGTTTTCCTCAGAGAGTAAAATCTGCATCGGCTCATCGTCTATGGTAGCATTAAAATCGCCGGTAACTATAGCCGGGAAACCCCCTGCAATGCTGTCCACTGCATGTAAAATAATCCGGGCACTTTCGGCGCGGGCTACTTTTCCTACATGATCAAAATGGGTATTGAAATGATAAAATGTTTTGCCTGATTTTTTGTCTTTGAACTTTGCCCAGGTGACAATTCGGGTAATGGCCGCATCCCAGCTTTTGCTACCAGCAACGGAAGGGGTTTCGCTCAGCCAGAAGGTTTCGACTTGCTGCAAGTTCAATGTTGTGGTATTATAAAAAATAGCTGAGTACTCGCCTGCTTTCTTGCCATCATCACGCCCTACACCCACATAGCGATAGTCTGTCAGACGCTCCAGCATATCTTCGAGTTGATTGTGTAAAGCCTCTTGTACTCCAATGATATCCGCCTCATGAAACAGAATTTGGGAGGCTACCTTATCTTTCCGGTTCGGCCAGTCGTTTGGGGCATCTTTTGGGTTGTCGAAACGGATATTAAAGGTCATTACCTTAATATTCTTTTGGGCAAATATGCCACAGGTAACGGCAATGAATAATACCAAAAACGCTATTCTTTTAATCATTTGTTGTTGCATTGGTTGTTGCATATGGCTCTTCTTTCAATTTTGGGAAATCGTGCTATCGTTTTTATTTCATCGAGCGGTAAATATCTTTAATCCTATTTGCCCCGACGATTCTGATGGAGTTTTACCCCCTTTTTTAATGGTAAAGTTAACCAAATTCACAGGCTTCTATATGACGATATTTAGTTAATCGCCTATTGGCCGAAAATCTGTAATCATCGAATAAAATCTCTTTACAATAGCAACCTACCAGATAATAATTGCCTATTGATTACAAAAGTATTTTTCTTGTCTTCTAAGATTTTCAATCCTGCTTTGACAAAAATGATTCATTTTCCTTTTTTGATAGTTACACATCGTTTATTTCATTGCCTTTTAGGAAATGACGGCACCTCTTTAGCTCAACAAGAAAATGGTTGTAAACAATTCCTGCTGAAAGAAGGTTTATCCGTAACATCCATCAAGCAGCCAGTATTTTTGCAAAGCAGTATGGCTCACCTACAAACCCATAAACAGAAAACAAAAATTATACATTATGAAAATAGGATTGATTTCAGATACCCACAGTTTCCTTGAACCAAAAGTACCCTCCTGTTTTTCGGATTGCGATGAAATATGGCATGCAGGAGATATTGGAGATGTGGAGACTGCCAATAAGTTATCTACAATAAAACCGCTACGTGCCGTAGTTGGAAATATTGATGGAAAAGAGCTACAAATCCTGTATCCGGAGCATCAGGTATTTGTGGCGGAAGGCGTAAAAGTATGGATAACACATATTGGAGGGTATCCGCCACATTATACCACCAAACTGAAGGCTTCACTAGCCCAAATAAAACCAGATCTTTTTATATGCGGGCATTCGCATATTCTTAGGGTGATTGCGGATCCGCAAAGAAAACTTTTACATATCAATCCCGGTGCTGCCGGAAATCATGGCTTTCATAAAATAAAAACCATCATCACCTTTCATTTAGTTCAAGGCAAGATTTCGCAGCTAGACGTGATTGAGCTGGGCAAAAGAGGGAGTATTCCTGCATCTCTTCTCTAGCAAATTCCCTGCGTTTTATTTTCCTGTAAATGGTGGTGCTGCATTTCTCTCTGCCGCTTAACCATAAAAACAGCCATTTCTGTAAGCACTCGTTATTGTAAACCATTTGCCTTTATATTTAAAGCCACATTAAAAGAGCCAACATTATGAAAAAAGCTATTTTAGGTTTAAGTTTATTACTGACCGGAGCAAGTGTTTGGGCCCAACAGGAAGCTGCCTGGCTGCGCTATCCGGTCATCAGTCCCGATGGTAAAACAATTGCATTTGGATACAAAGGAGATATTTACAAAGTAGATGCAGCAGGCGGAGTAGCTGTTCCGCTTACCTTGCATGAGGCGCAGGATATGGCCCCGGTATGGAGCCGTGATGGCAAATCGATTGCCTTTGCAAGTGACCGCTTCGGCAATTTCGATGTTTTTGTAATGCCTGCCAATGGCGGAACCCCTACCCGGTTAACTTACCATAGCAGCGGCGATTATCCTTATGATTTTTCGCCAGACAACAAGCAAGTACTTTTTGGGAGTGCCCGCATGACCCCGGTAGAAAGCATTCGGTTTTACAGCCCAAGATTGTTTCAGAACCTCTACACAGTTTCTGTAAATGGAGGGCGTGCCACGCTTGTGAGTGCGGCCGGAGCAGAAAATGCGCATTTCAACAGCAAAGGGGATGCCATTGTGTTTCAGGATCGCAAAGGATATGAAGACCCATGGCGTAAGCACCATGTTTCGTCCGTAACCCGCGATTTGTGGATGCTCGATACTAAAAATAACAGCTATCGCAAGCTGAGTGGTTTTGAAGGCGAAGACCGGGAGCCGGTTTTAAGTGCCGATGATCGCAATCTTTATTACCTGAGCGAAAAGAAAGGATCGCAAAATCTTTTTAAACTCCCATTGGTAACCCGCGAAGCAGAAACCCAAATGACTTCCTTCACCGACCATCCGGTCAGGCATTTATCTGCCAGCAAAGAAGGCACACTTTGTTTCACCTACGACGGTAGTATATATACCATGAAAGAAGGAACAAAGCCCACGAAACTTGCCATTACGGTACTGAATGATGGACGAGGCAATATCACAAAAAACGTACCGATTACCGGAAATGTTACCGAATTTGAGGTAAGCCCTTCTGGCAAGGAAATTGCCTTTGTAGTGCGGGGCGAAGTATTTGTAACCAATACCGAAGGCGCCACCACCAAAAGAATTACCAATAGTCCGCAACAAGAACGTATGATTGCATGGGCACCTGATGGCAAAATACTTTATTACAGTGCCGAGCTGGGCAATAGCTGGGATATTTATAAGGCAACCGTAGTGCGTAAAGAAGAGCCTTATTTTTATGCTGCCACCCTTATAAAAGAAGAGCCGGTAATAGCCACGGAAAAAGAAGAGTTTCAACCCAAAATAAGCCCTGACGGTAAGGAAATTGCTTACCTCGAAGAACGAAATATTGTAAAAGTGTACAATATCGCCTCAAAGCAAACCCGGATCATTTTACCCGAAGGGCATAATTACAGCTACTCCGACGGCGATCAGTATTTTACCTGGAGCCCCGATAGCAAATGGTTGGCAGTGGATGATGAACAAGGCTACTGGAGCAGAACCAATACCGCACTCATAAAGGCCGATGGCAGCAAAGAAACTATTTACCCGGTCAAGAGTGGTTTTGGTGATGCCGGAGCCAAATTTTTCATGAACGGGAAATTGATGACCTGGTCAAGCGACCGCGAAGGACGCCGGTCTGTAGCAATGCAGGGCAGCAGGGAAGTGGATATTTATGGCATCTTTTTCGATCAGGAAGCCTATGATAAATTTACGCTGGACAAAGAAGAATTTGCCCTGCTGGAAGACATGGAAAAAAAGGACAGCACCAAATCGAAAAAGGATAGCATGGCCAGTAAAAACTGGAGCCCTGATTTGACCAACCTGCTGAACCGGAAGGTAAAGCTGACGGTAAACAGTGCTTCGATTTCTGACTATGCTCTTAGCAAAGATGGCAGCAAATTGTACTATTTGGCTGCATTTGAAAAAGGCTATGACCTCTGGGTGATTGACACAAGAACCAAAGAAAATAAAATAATCGCCAAACTGGGAGGAACCCCAAGCTCGATTGAAATGAGCAAGGATGGCAAAGCCATTTTTCTGGTAAATAAAGGCAGTATTGTGAAGGTGGATGAAAGCGGTAAGGTGACTCCCGTAAATATCCGCGGCGAAATGACTCTGGACGAAGCCGGGGAGCGAGCCTATATTTTCGACCATGCCTGGCGTCAGGTGGTGAAAAAATTCTATGACCCAAAAATCCATGGGATTGACTGGGCGATGTACAAAAACACTTATGCTAAGTTTTTACCCCATATCAACAATAACTACGATTTTCAGGAATTGCTGAGCGAATTGCTTGGCGAACTAAATGCCTCACATACTGGTGGCCGGTACCGTCCTTCTCCCGAAAATCCCGATCAGACCGCTTCATTGGGTATTATTCCCGATGAAACCTTTAGAGGTAATGGCATCAAAGTAGATGAAATACTGGCAAGCGGTCCGTTGGATAAAGCAGGCATGATGATAAAAGCCGGTGACATTATTGAGCAGATAGATGGCATCCCGGTGAATGCCGCCTCCGACTGGAACAAACTGCTGAACAGAAAGGATGGAAAACTGACTTTGCTGACCGTAGTAGATCCAAAAGACAATAAGCGTTCGGAAGTAACCCTGAAACCCATCAGCCTCGGCGAAGAAGCGGGCTTGATGTACAAACGCTGGATCAAAAAAATGGAAGACATGACCGATAAACTAAGCGGAGGCAAAGTGGGTTATGTACATGTACAGGGTATGAATGACGGCTCTTTCCGCGAAGCGCTTGACAAAACCCTAGGACGTAATATGGATAAAGAAGCGCTGATTGTAGATACCCGGTTTAATGGAGGTGGATGGCTGCACGAAGACCTGCTGAACTTCCTGACCGGTAAGCGCTACCTCGATTTTGCCCCACAAGGTAATAGAATGAAAGACGGAGAACCAATGGGCAGATGGAGTAAACCAAGCACGGTTTTGATGAGCGAAAGCAACTACAGTGATGCCCATATTTTCCCGTATATCTATAAAGAAAATAATGCAGGCAAACTGGTTGGCATGCCAGTGCCAGGTACCGGAACAGCCGTATGGTGGGAAACCCAAATTGATCCTTCGATTGTATTTGGTATTCCCATGGTGGCCACCATTGGCAGTGAAAACCGCCCAACAGAAAACCTTCAGGTAGAACCGGATATCAAAGTATCTTTAAACTATGAGGACTTTTTAAAAGGAAAAGACAAGCAACTGGAAGCAGCGGTAAAACTGATGTTGGAGACTATTGGGAAGAAATAGGTTTCTTTTCTTTTGTTTCGTTTTTTTGTTTGGTTACTCCCGCCCAATGCGGGATGGTTTTTTTTTGTTTGGGGTTTATGGTTTATTATTTGTTGTTGGGTTTGGGGTTATAAGTTTCGGGTTTGGAACCTGTCTGCTGATAGGGAGGTTTGCCCCTCCAGTGTCGTCACTCCGAGGAACGAGGAGTCTACCCTCGACCAAAGAATTGGCATAATCCATGTTCCATCCAATGTCGTCACTCCGACGAAGGAGGAGTCTCGCTTCGCCCAAAGACATGGCGTAGTAAGCGCTTCGAATGACTAAATCGCTTCGCCCAAAGAATTGGCATAATCAATGCTCCCTCCATTGTCGTCACTCCGACGCAGGAGGAGTTTCGTTTCGCCCAACAACATGGTTAAATCCATGCTTCGAATCAGGAGATGTCTCCTATCGTCGACATGACGGCTCTGGCGACGACATGATGGGTTTATAGTCGTCAACTCCGACGAAGGAGGAGTCTACCCTCGCCCAACGACATGGCGTAGTCAATGCTCCATCCCCTGCCGTCACTCCGACGCAGGAGGAGTCTCGCTTCGCCTAAAGACATGGCGTAAAAAATGCTTCGAATAACGAAATGCTTCGAACAAAGTCTAGGCAAAATCCACGCTTCGAATTGGCAGATACCTCCTATCGTCGGTATGACGACTAGGGCGACGACATGGTGGGTTACGAGTATTGCCTTTGGGATTTGCATTTTTTGTTTACGGTTTCCCATTGCCCATTGCTAATTCCCTTTTGCCTATTGCCCATTGCTTATTGCCTATTGCTCATTGCCCATTGCCCATTGCTCATTGCTAATTGCTAATTGCCCATTGCTCATTGCCTATTGCCCATTGCCCTATTGCCCATTGCCTATTGCCCATTGCTTTTCAACATCCCCTCCAGCTCCCGAACCGAGTGCTCGATCGTAAACTGTGACAGGTGCTGCTGCAAAGCAGTTGCGTCCACCACAAGCGGCTTTTCAACCGCCTGCTGTAATGCATCTGCCAAACTCACCACATCCTCCGATTGAAAATAATGACAAAACGGACCTCCTACTTCTGGTAAGCCTCCATTATTTGACAAAACCATGGTACAACCTGCTGCCAATCCTTCAGCAGCCACCATACCCATGGGTTCCATACGACTTGGCACCACCATTACGCTGCACTGATGCATCCATCCTACCAGGTCTTCCTGAGATAGCATTCCTAGAAAAAAAACCTGATCGCTAAACCCTAAAGTGTTGGACCGCCCTACCAGGGCTTCTTTTTCCGGTCCATCCCCGGCGATCCATAATTTTAAAGTACGTTGCGGCAAGCTCTTTTGCAGGATAGAAAATGCTTCCATCAGCAAATCAACCCCCTTATCGGTGACGAGCCTTCCGGCAAACAGAATCGTTCCGGGCAAACGCTTTTTTATGCCCTCAGGTGCAGCAAACAAATCCTGCCGTATGGGATTGTACACCACTTCACAGCGCTTATAGCTTTTTGCAATAAACCTACTGCAGGCAATATTTTTAGTGGCCAGATGATTGGCAACCCATCTTTTTAGCTGCTGTCGAAAGGGTATTTTTTTACCCTCATACCAAAGCCCGGACTGATGCGAAAAAATCAGTGGCTTACCACTGCCAATCCATAGGGGCAGCCCTTTCAGCGATACATCAAAACACAGGAATACCTGAGCGGTTGCCAGCAATGTACGTTGTTGGCGGAGCGGTATATTTTCGTAAATGGTATAGCAACAAGGGTGTGCCTTAGCCTCTGCTGTTTCTGAAATAAGCGTAACCTGATTTCCCTTTTTACTTAAAGCCTCCGCCCAATAATGAACCACATATTGCAGCCCACCCACCGAAGGCAGCGTTTGAGGAGAGTAAAAAAGGATATTCATTTTGTTTTCTTTGCTTTTGGTTTATGGTTTGTGGTTTATGGTTTGTGGTTTATGGTTTGTGGTTTATGGTTTGGTTACTCCCGCCCAATGGGGGATGGTTATTACTTGTTTATTGTTCCGGTTCGCGGCGATTATTTTTGGTTTAGTTGGATCCCGTCTTTTGCGGGTTTGCCCACCAGAGCCGTCACTCCATCCAGTGCCGTCACTCCGACGAAGGAGGA
>JBBQXO010000079.1:0-21643 GCA_038209595.1 Chitinophagales bacterium | reverse complement strand
GAGGAGTCTCGCTTCGCCCAACGACATGGCGTAAAAAATGCTTCGAACAACGATATGCTTCTAACAAAGTCTAGGCAAAATACATGCTTCGAATTGGCAGATACCTCCTATCGTCGGTATGACGACGAGGGCGACGACATTACGGGTTACGAGTATTGCCTTTGGGATTTGCATTTTTTGTTTACAGTTTCCCATTGCCCATTGCCTATTGCCCATTGCTTATTGCCAATTGCCAATTGTCGAATTTGTGTTTTATTGCTTATTGCCCATTGCTTATTGCTAATTGCCAATTGCATATTGCCCATTGCCCATTGCTCATTGCTTATTGGTAGGTTTGAGGATGCCGTAGCTCAACATGCAGGCAAGCTGAAAGGTAAACTGCTATCTATTGTGGGTAGATTATCGCCCATTTCCTTTGCTGTTTTTAATGCGGCAAAATTTAATGGGGCATCTTGTTTTTGAACCATCACATTTACTTAGTGGTGGTCAATTGATTGATTAATAAGTTTGCTTTTTGTACAGCAAGTTAATCCTTGCCTTTTATCTATGTAATTTTGTACTGTGCCAACCAATATTCCAAATGTAGAAGAAGATGAACGTTATATGCAGCTTGCTTTGCAGGAAGCCCGGATTGCTTACGATGAAGATGAAATACCCGTAGGTGCCGTGATTGTGCAAGGGAACCGAACCATTGGCAGAGGTCACAACCAAACGGAGCGCTTAACGGATGTAACAGCCCATGCCGAAATAATTGCCCTCACTGCAGCCTTTAGTTATTTAGGTGCCAAATACCTCCCCGATGCAACCTTGTATGTAACCCTTGAACCCTGCCATATGTGTGCCGGAGCATTGTATTGGAGTAAAATCGGGCGGATTGTAATAGGTGCTTCCGATGAAAAACATGGCTATCGTCATTTTTACGGAAGTAAATCCCCCTTCCATCCTAAAACCCAATTGACATCGGGTGTACTAGCCGATGAAGGCGCACAGCTTATGAAGGATTTTTTTAAAGGCCGTCGGTAAAATATTTTCCTCTATAAACATAAACAGCAAGGCAGAAACCGTTGGTTAATGATTTATCATTACCTACCTGCCAAAATAAAAGGCCGGAAGACGCATCCTGCATCTTCCGGCTTTTCTATTAGAAAATCGAAAAGAACCTATGGTCTGTCAAACCAAAGCTTTTCACTCAATACCGGTATGGCCGGTACATTGTTGGCATTTCTCTGTCTTTCGCTATCCGGCCAGTCTACACGGCGGATGGGCTCCGATAGCAAAGCACCGATAGGAAGGGTAAACCCTGTATAAGCAAAATCGAACCGTCGGGCATCGACCCAGGTTTCAGGATGCAGGAACATGACCAGGTATTTTTCCCGGAAAACAACTGCAAGTGATAACCCTGCTTCCCCTACAGCAATAGCTGCATTGGAAAGATAGGTGGTTCGGTTGGCGGCCGAAACGCCCACTTTAGTCATATGCGCCTGAATAGCAGTGTTGTAAGCGGCATAAGCCCGGGTGCGGTTGTTGGCACGTAGAGCCGCTTCTGCTTCAACCATTTTCATTTCCTCGAAGGTAATTATGAGAAGTGGGGCATTATCGGAGCTATAGTAATCGTTGATGGTCAGGTACGATTCGTCCCGGGTAGTACCCGTTCCAACCCTGCCGCGGCCATTGGGAGTGCCCCGGAAATCACCAAAACGGGAGGTATCCGTGTAAAGGGTTAACCTCGGATCCATAATGCCTTTTCGGGTGCCATCCATAGCTTTTACAAGGTTATCGCTGATCCAGCCATCGAGTACCAGTGCAGCATTGTTACGAGCCACACTTGCCCATGGATTGCGCACAGCAAATGTACGCAAGGAGGCGTCCTGTGCATTACTCGTGTAAGCACTGTCCACAGCACTTAAAACAGCAGCGGCACTGTAACTGGCTTTTTTACTTACCCGGTTCAGCAATCTTGCTTTTATGGCAAAGGCGGTTCTGATCCAGGAAGTCCGGTTGCCTCCATGGATGAAATCCTGTGTAGTTCCCAGCCGTAAAGCACTGTTGGTCTTTCTTAATTCAGCAATGGCTTCGTCCAGCAAAGCGAGACAGATATTGTGAATGCTTTCTTCGCTGTCATAAGTGGGTGTATAAACCTCCCCTGTAAAAGCCTGTGTATAAGGCGCACTGCCAAACATGGGATACACCATACTCATGTTGAGTGCCTTTAAAATTTTGGCTACCCCAAGGTGTTCGGAACTACCGGCAGTATTCGCCAGTACTTCGAGATCCGAAATATCGGCGAGGACATCGTAAAGGCTCCGCCAGGAACCACTAAAGTCAAGCCGGTCATACACATCAGTTGGAGAAGCTCCGTTTGGCGACGCCAGGTATTGGACGTAGTAGGAGGCTGTGTTACCCGAACGGAAAACATTGAGCGCACTTTGTTGGGTTACCGTGGCCAGCAGTCCATTAATAGGAGGGGCGGTCGGCCGGTTGGGATCGGTATTTACATCCAGGTATTTTTCACAGCCGGTAAGGGTTAGCAGTAACAGAAAACCCCAGGCGCCGTATTCAAATATTTTATTTTTCATTATTGTCAATTTTTAAAAGTACTGAAACTGATTTTGCATCTAATCCCTGTTCAGGTAGAAAAAGCCAGTTTCATCCAAATGAATTGCCATTTGCAACAGGATCAGAAGTTTACATTCAGGTTAAAAAATACACTTCTTACACCCGGATAACTAAATCCTGCAAAACCATCTGCATTGCTGTTTGCGGGGGTAGCACTTGTTTCCGGGTCAAATCCACTGTAAGGCGTACTCAACCATAGATTATTACCCGTAATAGAAGCTGTCATATCCTGAATGATTTTGGTTTTAGCAAACCATTTTGCAGGCAACTGATAGTTGAGACTTAAGGTGCGTAATCGGAACCAGGAAGCATCTTCAATAAAGTTTTCAGAAATGCTACGATGGCTCAGGCGATAGTATCCATCCCCATAACTTCTTCCATCGGGGCCAATACCCTGACCAAGGAACACAGCCTGCGTATTGGCCGATCCGTCTGCCAGTACTCCAGGAAATACAATGGTTTCTGTACGGTTTTCAGTGTACTTGGCAATACCAAAGGCACTCATAAAGTTGCCTAATTGGTTGTATTTCTGGTAGTTGGTACGGAAATCAAACAAAACGCCTAAAGTGAAACCCTTATAAGAAAAACTATTGTTGATACCACCAATCCACTTAGGCTGTGAATTGCCAAGCAACCTTTGACGATTATCCCTTGCCGGGTATCCCCGCTGAGATCCCGTGCCACCTTGAATCACGTAGGGAAGGCCTGATTGAAAGGTAATACCATCATCGGTTTTATCGCCGTAGAAACGCTGGATTGAGGTTCCAAAAAGACCCCCTACCGGCTGACCTACCACATATTTCTGTGTAACTGAGGCACCTACATATCCAAATTGGGAACCTACAATAATTTCATTGCTCTGATCGCTTACCCGAACCACCCGATTGGTATTGTTGGTCAGATTGATGTCTACATCCCAGCGAAAATCTTTGGTCTTAACAGGAATTGCATTAAAAGTAACTTCCCAACCCTTGTTTTCTATTTCCCCGGCATTTGTACGAACACTATTGAAACCGGAAGCGGTAGAAACCAGGATAGGTACAATGAGGTCCTTACTGTTGATCTGATAATAAGTTACATCCAATCCAAGCCTGCCATTCAGGAAACGGAATTCAGCTCCGATTTCCCGGTTTTGAGTAAACTCCGGTCTCAGGTTGGGATCTCCCCGCTCATCTTCCCGGCTCCAGGGTATTACGCCTCCAATGGGCTGACCAAAGGCATTGGCATAATAAGTATTGGTCAGATATGGTCTTGGGGCTGCAATACCAATCTGGCTGTAACTAGCCCGCAACTTTCCATAATCCATCCATTTGGGCATTTTTATATGCTGGCTGAATACGTAGGAAAGACTGACTGAAGGATAGTAAAATGAATTATTATCCGCTGGCAGGTTACTCACCCGATCATTTCGGAGCGTACCATTCAGGAAAATAAAATTATCCCATGCCAGTGTGAGATCTCCATAAAAGCTGGCACTGCGCTCCTTTTCAATCCTTTGCTGATTGCTTCTAACCTTTGTATTGTTGAGGCTTAGCAAATCGGGTATATCCAATTCCGCCCCTTCTGCTGAGAGGTTGGTAAAATCCCTGTCGCGTACTTCATTACCTACCCGCAAGGTGGTGTTGAACTTGTCGGTCCAGTCGTGGGTCGCTGTTATCAGCAGGTTGCTGTTGAGCAGGCGATTGGTCAGGCGGTATTCTCCTACTGATCCCAAAACACCGCTTACCCCAAGCAGACCTCCATCGCTCAGTACAAATTCCCCATTAATTCCCTTGGCTCCGGGTTTGGTACTTCTTCTGAAATCGGAAGTGTAGTCCATTCCGAAACGGTAGTTGATATTGAGCCAGGAGAAAGGATCATATACAAAATTGGCATTGGCAATTACCCGGTCTACCGCATCCTTAAACAGGTTGGTATGCGCCCCGTAAATCGGGTTGTTGTTACGATATGTATTCATCGTGCCTTCCGGGGTTATGTAATCCCTCACATCATGGCGGGGGCTCCAGTAGGTCAAACTTTCATTGAACCTGTCTGCATTGTAGCGGATACCACCACTTTTGGTGTACAGGATGGTGGGATTGAAACGGAGTTTGTTGCTTAGTTTAAATTGTGCGCCCATTCTGGCATTTATGGAGGTAAAACTGGTATTGGGTAGAACTCCTTCATGGTAGTTATGCGAAAGGCTGCTGCTAAGCAAGGCATTTTCGCTTCCTCCACTCAGGGTAAGCGTGTTGCGGGTTTGAAAACCACTTTGATAAGCTCTTCCATAATGGTTGAAAATCTGATCGGGGTGAGTGGGGTCTACTGCTTTGGCTTGTTCTACAGTAGGTCCCCAAGAGGGCCAAAAACTGTTGGGATTGTAACCTTGCAGCCCTAGGGAGCTTTCGGTATAATATCCTTGTGTAAATTTTGTTTGTACATCAGGAAACTTATTTACTTCTTCCACACCGTAAGTGGTACTGAAACCGATACGCATTTTTCCAGCTTTGGCCGATTTGGTAGTAATTAGCACGACACCATTGGCTGCACCAATACCATATAATGCTGTAGCAGCTCCTCCACGTAATATTGAAAGGGTTTCAATATCGTCGGGATTTATATCGGTAGCCCGGTTACTCATGCCACGCGCTCCAGAAGATCCAAACTCTGAGTTGGTGCTGTTGTCCATAATAATACCATCAATTACAAAAAGCGGTTGGTTATTGGCTCCGGGGTCAAGTCCTTTTACCCCACGGATAACGATTCTTGCACTTTGACCCGGACCGCCACCGGTACTATTTACCTGCACTCCAGCCATACGACCTTGCAGCGCGTTCACTACATTCGTTTGCTTGCTTTCCAGCAACTCCTTATTGTTGAGTTCCTGTGTAGCAAAACCAAGAGACCTTTTTTTCTGCTTCACTCCGAAAGCAGTAACCACCACCTCATTTAAGGCAGTGGCAGGTTTTAATGCCGCGTTTTCTCCCGGAGCTATTTCCAGCTCATCAAAGCCAACCGCGGAAACCAAAAGTCTTGGATTTTTTAAGCCCGGTTGGATTTCAATTGAATAAACGCCTTGTTCGTTGGCGGTGGTTCCCTGTTGGGTTCCCTTAATGATTACCGATGCAAATGCCACCGGGGCACCTTTGTCATCAGAAATTTTACCGGTAAATGTGCGGTTTTGTGCATACAATGACGGTAAAGTCATCAATATGAACAACCCAGCCAGTAAAGCCCAGCATGTTTGTTTCATAGCAGTTATTTTAGTTTATAAATTGGTTTGCATTGGAAAATTAGTAAATTTTTCCCAAATCAGCATAATAATTGCCAAAATTTTGCCAAGTATCTAAATAATCACTTTTTTCCTTATACAATTAAAAATGCATGATTATGCAAAGTTTTGCATGTTTTACAGATGGATTTGTAATGATTTTTGTTGAACTTTAACCATTGCCATTTGTAATTATTGTTTATATTTATTCTCTCAATTTAAAAAATTATATTATGTCTTTTACATTACCACCATTACCTTATGCAAACAATGCATTAGAGCCTTTTTTTGATACCGCTACCATGGAAATACATCATGACAAACACCACAATGGCTATGTTACCAACCTGAATGCAGCTATTGCCGGTACAGAAAATGAAAATAAAACCATAGAAGCCTTAGTGGCAGAAGCCGGAAGCCTTGGAGCCGCAATTCGCAACAATGGCGGAGGCCACTGGAATCACAGTTTCTTTTTTGAGTCGCTCACACTGAATGAGGGTGGCAAACCCGCTGGCGCGCTTGCCGATGCAATTGACAGCGCATTTGGTAGTTTCGATGCCTTTAAAGATGCTTTTAAAAAAGCCGGAGCTACCCGTTTTGGAAGTGGTTGGGCCTGGTTGATTGTTGCAGATGGTAAATTGCATGTAACGAGTACTCCGAATCAGGACAATCCGCTAATGGATGTTGCCGAAACAAAAGGAGCCCCTATTTTAGGGCTTGATGTATGGGAACATGCTTACTACCTGAAGTACCAAAACAAGCGCCCCGATTTTATCGATGCCTTTTGGAATGTAATCAACTGGGAAAAAATAGCAGAGCGTTATGCTGCTGCGTTATAGTTCAGTTTTCGTACCATTATCTTATTAAAAAAAATGCAGGCGAGCTTTGCCTGCATTTTTTATTGTTTGTTTTCCTTGCAAATGATTGAAAGCATCCTTAAACAGCTTTTTTTCGGGCAGGAAAAAAATCAATTATGCTGTGATAAATATGTTAAGATAGAGAGAATAGTTGCTCACAAAGGCTCTGCTAACTTCATGCTTTAGCTATTCTATATAAATTTGAATCGAAAAAAAATCCTTTTTTTGAGAAAGGAATAAAACTATACGATATATCATTTTCAAAAATTTTTGTTTTGACCAATTTTATCCCTGTTTTTCCGCTTGGTATTGTTGTTTACCCCGGAGAGGTTTTGAACCTCCACATTTTTGAACCACGATACAGACAACTCATCAACGACTGTTATGACGAAAAAATACCATTTGGAATTCCTATTGCAGTAGGAGACCGGTTACAGGAATACGGCACACTGGTAGAAGTAATACAAATAAAGGAAGTATACGAAGACGGCAAAATGGATATCCGGGTTCAAGGCATCTCCGTTTTTCGTTTGCTGGAAATAGTGGAACCCTTGCCAGATAAAATGTATAGTGGCGGTATTGTTTCCTACCCGGAAAATATTGAGGATGCTACCATCAATCAAATGGAAGTGATTTTACAAAGCATAAGGGAGTTGCACAAATTACTCCGTATTGAAAAATCATTTCCCAAGCCGGTAGAGGCGATGGTAAGCTATGATGTAGCACACCATGCCGGACTTACGATGGAGCAAGAGCTTGAGTTATTGAAATTAACACAGGAAAATCAACGACAGGAGTATCTGCGAAGACATCTGCTGCAGGTAATACCCATTGTAAAAGAAATGGAAACCTTAAAGGAAAGGGTAAAACTCAATGGTCATTTCAGGGAATTGAAAAGCTGGGGTTTATAAAATGGTGAGCACAGGCTTTAATGGGAAGCTACAATATTCAGTCTTTTGAAAATGGCTACGCCCAAAAGAGCCCCGACTGCATCAGCAAGGATATCAGTGATATCGAAACTTCGCATGGCTACAAGGTATTTCTGAACAAATTCCATTGCCGTGCCGTATACTACGATAATGACTGCCACCTTAAAACCGAGCCGGGAAGCAGCGTCTCTTCTTTTTAAATTAAAAAGAGCAACGCACCAAGAAAAGGTAAGTACCGCAAATAAACCTATATGCACATATTTATCAAAAAAAGGGATTTTATCTAAACCAGTCTCAGGAAGGTTATTGCCGGGAATACATAATAGTACTGTTACCAATCCCCCCCAAAGGATGGCAAATATCCAATCACGTATGTGCGATTTTTTATAAGAAATCATGCTACCTGATTGCTATGATAAACATTAAATATACAAAAATGGGCTATGATTCCACCCGTGGAGCAGGCATACTGTTTATGAGGCTATCATAACGTTGTTGAATAGATTCCACCTTCATATTGGCCTCGGTAGCCTTACTCCAGTAATGAAAAATAAGAATAGAAGTGCCTAATAATAAAAGGATACATACTGCCAAAGAACCCCTAAGCCATTGTACAGACCTAGGTACAATGGGAAAATCAGGTTTTGCCGGCCGGTCATTATTTGCGTGATCTGTCAAAATAATTCCCCTTTTATTAAGCAACAAGCGCTTCGTAAGCAGCCGCATCCATCAGGGCCTCTACCTCAGCAATATCAGCTACTTCCATTTTAATCATCCATCCAGCTCCATAGCAATCGCTGTTTACCTCTTCAGGCTTATCGTTCAGGCCTTCATTTACCTCAACAATTTTCCCTGCAACCGGCAAAAACAAATCACTTACTGTTTTTACCGCTTCTACGGTACCAAATACCGCATTGGCTTCAAGCGTTTCTCCTTTAGTTGAAACATCCACGTATACAATATCTCCCAATTCACCCTGTGCAAAATCGGTAATACCCACGGTGGCAATATTGCCTTCTAAACGAATCCACTCATGGTCTTTGGTGTAATGCAATCCGGCTGGAAAATTCATAGATAATTATTTTAAATAGTTGACAAAGATTGAGAAAAAACGCGTTTCAAAAAAATGTATTCCTGAAAGGAAATATCCTTTAGCTCAAAACTCATTGAGGTTTTCTTTTTATAATAAACGGGCAGTAAATATAGCTATATTGTATAGCTTGCAGAACCATCCTTTTCATCTTTAAGTTGGATACCCATATCAGCCAGTTGATTTCTGATGGCATCACTTGTGGCAAAGTCTTTTCGAGACCTTGCCTGCTTACGTATGTCAATAAGCACCTGCATTACGCCTTCAAGCTTACCCGATCCGCCTGTAACTGCAGCAGAAGGGTTTTGCAATCCGAGGATATCCTCAAGCCAGACTTTCATTTGTTGATACAAATACTGAAGCACCGGCTCACCTATCTCCTTTTGTGCTATCTGCCCCCCTTTCAATCCATTGATTACCGGCGCCAGTTCAAACATAACGGCCAACACCTTTGCGGTATTCAGGTCGTCATTCATATACTCAGAAAAATGACCCACCTGCTTCAAAATCTGTTTTTCAAGTTCCGTCTTTCCCTCAGGTACGTGATCATTTGCATCGGCCGGATTCAGTACTTTATCTACCAAATTACCAAGGTTTTCATAGGCTTCCCAAAGGCGCTTCAATGCCTTTTCAGATCCCTGCAGCGCTTCGTTGCCAAAATCAAGTGTGCTTCGGTAATGGCTTTGTAAAATAAAAAACCGGATAGTCATTGGATGGTAGGCCTGCTCCAACAAAGGGTGTTCACCACTAAACATTTCAGTGAGACGAATGACGTTGTTGTAACTCTTCCCCATTTTTCGCCCATTGATGGTAATCATATTGTTGTGCAACCAAAACCGGGCCATCATTTTACCCTGATGGCAAATGCCGCTCTGAGCGATTTCGCTTTCATGGTGCGGAAATTGCAGGTCCATCCCACCGCCATGGATATCAAATTGATCTCCAAGATATTTGCTGCTCATGGCCGAACACTCAATATGCCAGCCTGGGAAACCTTCTCCCCAGGGGCTCACCCATCGCATGATGTGTTCCGGAGGCGCTTTTTTCCAAAGGGCAAAGTCCTGTGGATTAAGCTTTTCATCCTGCCCGTCAAGTTCGCGGGTATTTTCAAATAACTCCTCTACCACGCGGCCACTCAGCTTTCCATAAGGATTGATATCTTTAAAATCAGTGGCATATTTTTTTACATCGAAATAAACCGATCCGTTGGATTCATAAGCGTATCCTTCGGAAATGATCTTCTTAATCATTTCAATCTGCTCTACGATATGCCCGGTAGCTGTGGGCTCAATACTTGGATCAAGATTGTTGAACTGATGCATAGCCCAATGAAACAGGTTGGTATATTTGGTTACCAATTCCATGGGTTCCAACTTCTCGAGGATCGCTTTTTTAGCGATTTTATCTTCCGCTTCCCTACCTTCTTCCTCAAAATGACCTGCATCAGTAATATTGCGCACATACCGCACTTTGTACCCGAGGTACTGCAAATACCGGTATACAAAATCGAAAGTGATGTAGGGTCGGGCATGGCCCAGATGGCTCTCCCCGCTTACGGTAGGTCCGCAAACATACATGCCCGCATGACCGGGAGTAAGGGATTGAAAAACCTCTTTTTGTCTGGAATAAGAATTGTAAAATTGTAATGCCATGGTACTTTTCAATTATTAATCGGGAAACATATTTTCAATGAATCCAATATTTTCCGAAGGCCTGCAATGTAAACAAGGGCGCCCACAAAACGCTGTTAAACACCACCGGCAAATCTCTGGGATTGCGAATGTACTGCAATCAGGGCTGCCACTTCAAATCAGTAATTATTGGTAAATGATCGCTGTATTTTAACCGGGGTATAGATATTTGGGTTGTTTCAAAATGCGGATCGGCAAAAATAAAATCAATACGTAAAGTTGGAACATAAGAAAGGTAAGTACGGCCAATGCCAAACCCCTTTTGTAAAAAAACATCTACCCGGTTGCCTCTTACATTGTGATAAGCGTAGCTATTAGGAACATCATTCATGTCAAGACAGACAATTTCCGGGTGGGGACTTTTATCAAGCTGCGGGGCCATAATGTCTACCTGTGAAGCTCGGTTCAAAAACCCACTTTTCATTTTTGACAGTAATGACCTGCTCGGAGCTATAGAAGGCGTTTCCTTTTGTCTTACTTTTTCAATCTGATCAAGTTCTTTTTCCGAAAACCGATAAGATTGTAAATGGGTCGTAAAAATCCGTAAAGTATCTTTTTGAAAAAGCACATCGGCAAAAAGGAGGCTTTCGGCGCTCGAAGTGTAGGGGATCCGTTCGGTAGCCAATAAGGGAAGTTTTGAAAAAATAGCTACCCCGCTGCTATAACTATACGTTTTGCGGCTGTAATCCTTACTTAGTACTTCAAAGTTATAACCCATTTTGCGCATGATGTCCAAGGGGCTTTTTCCTGAATTTTTATCGTCATACTGACCATATTCCTGCAGGCAAACCACATCAGGCTGGTATTTTAAAATAATACTGAAAATGCTGTCTGCATTTGCCAATTTAGCTTTGCGGCCTGGTTTTGAACCGTAAAATCCTTTCACATTCCAGGTCATTACCCTAAGTTCGCCTTCTTTTTTTTCGAGGGCAAACCCCTCCTCATGTATGTTATACAACAGGGCTATTTGGGGGAACCCGATTATGAGGGAAATAAGTGTAAGCAGGATTAATTTAGGTTTGGCAAAAAGCCAGAAAATACAAAATGCTATCAACAAAAGCAGCAGGTAAGGAAACCCGATACTCAGGTATCCCAACCCCCAGAAGATTTCAGGGGAAAGGCGCGGCTGGTAGCAGGCCAGCAAAAAAACAATCACCACTATACTGTTGGTCAACAGCATAAAACGCTTGCTTAATTTTCTGAAACTAAAGGCCATTTTTCGTGTGATGTTGTTGTTGTTCGAGCCGGGTATTGTAGCCGGTGGCAAAAACAAATGTAAGAATAGACAACCAATTATTGGTTATAGAACCCATATTGGCAGATAGAGTAGTGCTACCAAAAGGAATCAGGAGGCAATCGTTTTGTTTCAGAATAGTGCGAAATTACTCCTCCTTTTATTTGTCAGGGGGCTTCCTTTTTCCAGCTATAATCTCCCATTAAATGATCGTGATTTGAAAAACCATCTTCAAAATGCTTCCATTGTTCCACCTGCAAAAGCCGGCTGCTAAGCATATAATCTATCCGGATATTGGGAGCAATATAGTTGAAAGTAGCTCCCAATCCGATGGTCGTAGTCAGAAAATCATCTCGCAACTTCCCCCGTACTTCATTATATGTATGGCTTGCAGGAACCGTATTCAGATCAGCACAAAAAATAACCGGAATACTACAGGTATCGAGAAAGCTGCGGAGAAAAGTTGCTTGCAGCGCATGCTCATGCTGATAAAACCGAAGTTTTTTCAGAATATCACCACTCATAATGATGGCACTATCTGGTTTTTGATAAACAGGAAATTTTTTAGGGTCAAATTCAGGAGTGCCACTAAGATTCATGCTTCTGAAATGAGTAGTTACCACCCGTACCCTTTGCCCCTGCAAAGGCAGGTCAACCCATAAAATATGTTCCGGAAAATCGCGGCCGGTATATGCTAATGAACCCGAATCAAGAAAAGGAACTTTTGAAAAAATACCTATACCTTGTTTAACCCAACCATAAAATGTTGGGGTATAAGCGTGCATCGTTATATGTTGATAGGGATAGCCGAGGGTATCCCGCAGCAAACTTTTGTTAGAGTTATTATGCCTGGAAACAATTTCTGAAAAATCCTCAATACAAATAATATCAGGTTGATACTGCAGAATAAATTGAACTGCCCGTAAACGGCTGTATTTCCCAGTATCGAGATCACGATGGTTTCCGGGAAGCTCATTGGCATTCCACTGCATAACCCTTAAAGCTCCCTGTTTTTTTTCTACAACAAACCCGCTTTCGCTCCCTACTGAGAAAGAAGCTGTTGCCGGGGACCAGCCCAGCAAAAACAAGCTAAGATAAATGGCAGCAATTTGTATTCGCTTTCTAATCAACCAAAAGAGCGCCACCAATAAGATCAACAGCCATAAATACACAAATCCCATAGCTGCTAAACCCAGTAACCAGAAATGTAAATTAGAAATATACCAGGCCATCAGGCTAAATAAATACCCAAGACCCACTGCTATACTCAGCCCAAAGACCCATCTATCTGATTTTACAGGAAACAAATTGGACATTATGGGATGGCAGGGTTAAAGTTCTTCGCTGCTTGCCTTTCGCAAGTATTCCTTTTCTTCTTCGGTTAGGGTTTTATACCCTTTTTGGTTGATTTTGTCGAGTAATTCGTCTACCCGCTGCTGGGTTACATTTATTTTTCTTACAAAGGGTGCCTGTTTGGTGGTAGGTTGGTAAAATATTTCCTTTTTCACCTCGTCGCGGCGTTTAATTTCAGGAGCAGGCTCAAAAAGGTTGAAAAACCATTTATAAGAGCGGTGCATCCACTCGCCCCAATCGGAACCATTTTTTAAACGGGTAGTGTAAAGAAAACCAATAAGGGCTCCGGATAAGTGCGCCAAACCGATACCAGCACCACCGCTTGCAATCATAGCATAATCAATAATTACGAAAATCATGGTAATCACCCAAAGAGGAATACCCCCGTTAAGCATAGGAAAAATGCGAAAATTCGGTGCCATGGTGGTTGCGCCTAAGGCAATGGCCATTACAGCAGCCTTACCCCCTTCAAGCATGTAACCACCCGCATTATCGCGCAAAACCGGAATAAGATTGACTGCGAGTGAAAAGGACAATACCCCGGCCAAACCACCGTAAATATACAGGGGCGCCAAATGTTTATTGCCAATAATGCTTTGCAAAATAAATCCGAAACCCCAAAGCCACAGTAATGTACTGATGAGTTCCCATACCCCATCGTGGGCAAACATATAGGTAAAAATGGTCCAAGGCCGGGCAGCAAGTGTCGATGCTTTTCCGGGAACCATGATGTAGGCAATGATTTGATTGTAGTAATTATCAAGGGGCATACTACCCAAGAAATAACTGATCTTTATAAAATTGATCAGAACAAACATAATGAGGTTGATGGCAATCAGGATTACCAGCGTATTTCCATCGTTACCCAACAGGATCGATCTTCTTCTGTTTTTACTCAACACACTCATAATTTTAAGTTAACGCAAGGCTCTTCAAAAAAATTCACTGCAATCCAACTATAACAGCGATATAAAATTATAGTTTAGACACCAGATTTTTTCAATAAAATTTCTCCCGATTGGTTTTATTCCAAAAATAAACCAGCAAAAACCCTACTAAAGCACCACCAAGGTGCGCCCAACGGGCAATGGTATCACCAGCACTGTTATTAACCGCCATCACTAATTCGAACACAAGGTAGATAAGTACAAACCATTTAGCCTTGATAGGTACAAAAAAATACAAGTAAATATAGGTATTTGGAAAGAGGTATGCAAATGCGGCCAAACAACCGAATACAGCCCCCGAAGCCCCCAATGTAGGCATACTGAGTGCATAATTTACAAAGCCGGTGGTTTCTTGCATGGCCTGCTCAGCTAATTGCATATTGTTCGGTTCTCCTGTCCATGCCCGGGCAATCCTATAGGCATATTGAGCATCGTAATTCGAACTCATGGTATGTTCCTTTGTAAATACGAGGTACTTTTCCAGCGAAGGAGCCGATTTGTAGGATTCAAAATCAGCAATTAACTGAAAATTTTCATAATAAAGGAATCCCAGGTGTAATAAGGCGGCTCCCAATCCACAAATGATATAAAATACTAAAAACCGTTTCGGGGCCCAAAGATTCTCCAAAACACTGCCAAACATCCATAAAACGAACATATTTCCCAACAAATGCATGAAACTGCCATGCATAAAAAGGTGAGTAACCAGTTGCCAAGGTTCAAAAAGCGGAGAGAGAATATGGTGCAGCGCAAAATGATTGGATACATAGCCAATGGCTACCCCACCATAAGGCGACATACCATCGAAAGTATATTGTGCCAAAAAAACCAACCCATTGATGATGAGCAGGTTCTTTATCACAACCGGTAATATCTGAAAACTTCCGGGCCTGAATTCGGTCATGCTGCTATGATGCTTTTGTTATGCTTGCTAATGAATATTGTGTACAAAGGACGTAAATAGCTTTTAAAACTTATGTTATTGATCTGTTTTAACTCTGCTGCTATCTGATGAATTGTTTTTAAGAGTGATTATATCTGTTCGATATTACCTTTATAAACGCTTTGTTTCTGAACTTGTTTGATTGTATGGCGAAAGCGCTATGGCTTCCGGAGCCTAAGCTGCACCACGTTTTCTATATGAAGGGTATGCGGAAACATATCCACCGGTTGCACAGCAGTTACCTCATATTTGGCAGCAAGCCACTTCAGGTCGCGGGCCTGTGTGGCCGGGTTGCAACTTACATACACAACCAATGGAGCCTCTAAGGCAAGTATTTGTTCCACCAGTTTTTCGGTCATACCAGCCCTTGGCGGATCAGTGATAATGACATCGGGGCGGCCATGGGTGTCAAAAAAGGCCTCGTTGCATACCTTGGTGACATCCCCTGTAAAAAATTCAGCATGGCTGATATCGTTCATGGCGGCATTCTCCCGGGCATCTTCAATAGCGGCCTCTATCACTTCCACACCTATTACTTTCTTGGCACCGGCACTTACATAAATACCAATACTGCCCGTACCGCAGTACAAATCGTAAACTACCTGCGATCCGTCGAGTTCGGCAAATTGACGGGTAACTTCATACAGAACTTCTGCCTGCCGGCTATTGGTCTGAAAAAAAGATATCGGACTGATTTTAAAGCTAAAGTCTCCCAATTTTTCTATGGCATAATCTTTTTTGCCTGCATAAAAGACCGGGATCAGATCGAACATACTGTCGTTCACCTTATGGTTAATGGTGTAGTATAAGGTGTTGATTGCCGGAACTTTTTCAAGCAGATCATCCAACAGGCTAACACGTTGTTCGGGAATGTCATATCCCAGTATCACATTTACCATCAGGTCGCCAGTTGTGCAATAGCGGTATTGCACAGAGCGTATACAGCCAGTCTTTTCACCAAGGTCATAAAAAGGAATCCCCATTGCTATTGCTTTGGCTTTAACCGTTTCCCTGATCAGGTTTACCGGTTCGGCCATCAGATGACATTCGTTTACATTCACCACCTTATTGAACATGCCTTTTACATGAAACCCGGCGTAGTTACCCTCTCCTAGTTCTTCGGGATTCTGCATTTCCTCCCGGGTCAGGTAGCGGCGGTTGCTAAAAGTAAATTCCAGTTTGTTGCGGTAATGCCGGATAGGATCCGCACCTTTTATAGGCATAACTTCCGGCAACTGAAGGCCCCCAATACGGGTAAGCTGATCTACTACCTGCTGCTGCTTGTACGCTAATTGTAATGGATAGGGAAGCATTTGCCAGGTGCATCCACCACATACCCCAAAGTGTTCGCAAAAGGGTTTTACGCGCTGCTCCGAATATGTATGAAACAGATGTGGATATCCCTCGGCCCAATCTCCCTTACTTTTTGTAATCCAGACATCTACCACATCTCCCGGTACCACTTTTTCTACAAAAATAACTTTACCATCAACCCGGGCGAGGCAACGGCCTTCTGCAGCATATTTTTCAATAGTCAGTTTCTCGAGTAGAACCGGCCTTTTTCTTTTCTTCACAATAGTTTCCGCTTTTATTATTTTCGGTGCAAAGGTAACAGGGATGAAGCTGCTATGGCTTTTCTTTACAAAAAATCCGCAATCCAGATTCCGCATTGGTAAAACGCGGTCCCTTTCAAGAAATATTGGAGGTCTGTAAACATCATGATCTTGTAGATACAGCTACCCGGCAAAGGGAATGTTTTGCCTTTTATTGAAAAATCCATCACTTTAAGCTTTTATGCTTTTAGCTGCTTTTACTAATGGGCATCTCTAAAAAACCCTGATACTGCATTATACCAAATTCATAATATCCTCATTTACAGAAGTAAACTGCGGTGTTATAACATTGGCAAGCTTTGTATAAGTGGTTTTAAGAAGCGCTCCAATAAAATAAAGATTTCCTTATAGATAGAAAGGCTTATTTGCCTGAGGGAATTTTTAAGAATGACAGCAGGTGTTTATCAGATTGTTTTCACCGTGATAGGTCGCATTTTTATCAATAATTTATTGTTGGCTTATCCTTACCTGAAAAATCTTTAGTTTTTCTGCCTATCAGGTATTTATCAATCAACCATAGCAATAAGGCATAACCAGGCAATAACACCGGGTAATAAATTAGCGATAGAAACAAGTACCCGTGTCTTCCGGCAGCCTCCTTTCCAATAGCTGTGTCAATCCATCCAAAAGAAAGCATATAGACAAGGAGTATGGCCAATGGGATTAAAAAATTACCGGTTATTAAAACCGATGTCCTTTTTACAGGCAAATTTTTTTTATGATAAAAATACAACAACCACAACTGTAAGAGAAACAAAACCCCGGCAAAAAACAGGGTGATCCCTATTGGCTGAATTTGTATTAAAAATGCTGCAAATGGGGGAAGGGTATCCTGATAGGTAAGTTCAAAATAAGTGTCAGGCAAACTGTCAAATACCCATGTGTTTATTTTCTCAAATTTCTTTTCAAGAGGTTTCCCGAGGTTCGTTGAAAACCAGTTATAGGGTCCGGGGTGTTCTATTTGAATGGTGAGCGAACCGAATGATTTCCAAAATTGGGCTGGGGTCAGCGAGTAACGGAAGCTCCGTTTTTTAATCCAACCTGAACGATCCATCCATACCGTGGCATTGTATTTGACCCGGATTATATGTTCTCCCGGTTGAAGGTCCGTTTCAAAATACAGCAGATCCTGCAACCTGTAAAGATACCTCTCCTCTTTGCCCCAATAGATAGCAGTCATTTCACCATCTGCTGAATCGTCGCCCGGGTGGAAAGCCCCTCCAAAATTACTAAAAGGCGATTGCCGGATTTCCTTGTAACGACCCGGTACTTCTGAAACAGCAACAGGTTTACCGTCTACCCATACCTGAAAACTATCGAGGAAACCCTCTGCAAAAAACAGAAGCGGAATCTGATTTCCTGCCTGAGTTGATTGAATGCGGTATTCAACGAGAAAGGAGGCGGTTTCCAAATCACGGGCAATCTTAACCCATATTTTTTCTGCTAAAATGTCTATGTTTTTGCTTGAAAAAGCACTGCTTAAAATAGTTCCGTCTTGTACAGGCGAAGCCATATTGGCAAAACAGGCATTGCTTAGTAAAACAAAGAAGATTAAAAATTTATACATCAAATAGTATTTGAATATACCAATCTGTTTTGAGGAACGGTAAGGTAGGCGTATTTAGGAAAGGAATGCAAATTACAAGCCTTTTTTATAATGGGGTATTATTTAAAATTGAGGGTAAAATACCCTCCTTTAAAAAAATTATCCCATATAAATTTCATCCATATAGCTTCGAACGAATTGATTTTAAAGGAAATATATGGTGCAGCAGCTTATTACATCAGGAGAAATGAAAAGAGGGTTCTCCCTCCCGTCCAGCGACAGTAAAAGAAGAAACCCCTCAATGTTGACCCCTATTTTAATGCATTGATAAAAATATTATAAGCCCTTACTTTTAATCACAATCAATTTTTCCCTTGTCATTTCATGAATGCTGTACGGAATACCACCCATGCCAATACCGGAAACATCTCTTCCACCAAAGGGCATCCAATCTACCCGGAAAGCGGTATGGTCGTTGATCATTACAGCAGTCGCATCAAGTTTACGGGCTAACTCCATAGCCACATCAATATTTTTTGTAAAAGCTGCTGCCTGAAAATGGACATCGAGGCTGTTGGCAAGCGCTACGGCTTCATCACGGTTACTGTAACTATACACGCAAACCAATGGGCCGAAAATTTCTTCGGTAGAAACCTTGGCATCCATCGGTGGATTGATTAAAACTGTTGGCGCATAGCAGGTTTCCGAAATGGGTTTTGCCCCACATAAAGCTTTTGCCCCACCTTTTATCGCTTCTTTAATCCAGTTGTCAACCCTTTCAACCTCACCCGGTGTAATCAGCGGGCCCACTTCGGTTGCTTTGTCCAACGGATCGCCTACCACAAGTTTTTTAGCCCCTTTGGCTAACAATTTAGCAACCTCTTCGGCTATCGATTCGTGTACAAAAACCCGTTGAACCGAAACACAAACCTGTCCGGCATGGTAAAAACCACCCTTCAGTAATGCCGGTATCAATTCTTTGAAATCCGCATCGGGCTCTACAATCACCGGGGCAACGCCACCATGCTCCATAGCGCAGCGGGTTCCCGGTGCCAATTTCGACTTGAGCATCCATCCTACTTTGGCGGAACCAATAAAAGAGAAATAATGTACCCGTGGATCGGTAACAAGCATTTCTGCAATTTCTTTATCGCAAATAGCTACCTGACACCATGCTTTGGGCAGCCCGGCTTTTTGCAATAATTCCACAAAATGAATACAGGAGAACGGGGTGGTGGAGGCCGGTTTTATAATTACCGGACAACCGGCCGCAATCGCCGTAACCGTTTGATGGATAATTAAATTGAGCGGATGATTAAAGGCGCTTACCGACATCACTACACCAATTGGTTCGCGGGTAATAATGCCCAAGCGGTTTACGGAAGATTCGGTGATACCCATTGGTACTTCTTCCCCCTTTTGATTTTGAATACAAGAGATGGCAATTTTTACCCCATTGATGGCCCGGAGGACTTCTACTTTTGAATCCATATAGGGTTTACCACCTTCACGGGCTGCTATTTTTGTAAGGTTTTCCACCTCACTATTCATTAATTCCACCAGCTTTTCCAAAATAGCGATCCGCTGATAAGCGGGTAACCACTTCTCTCTTTTTTTGAAAAGATCGTAAGCCGTATTCAGCATTTTTTCTGCTGTGGCTTTGGTAATCATGGGAACTTTATCTATCAGTTTCCGGTTATACGGAGCATATACTTCTAACATATAAATAGTTTTTAATTATAAAATACAGGTTTTTTCTTTGAGCAACACATTCAGAATGGCATGATTGAGCGAATAGTCTACTGCCAGATCTACTACATGCACCCCGTCTGTTTCCAGACAATGAATCAGAATTTTTTCCATGTGGGCATCACTTACCGGTCGATGCCCCTGCGCACCATAAGCACCAGCGAGTTGCACAAAATCAGGGTTGTTAAATGAAAGTCCATAATCAGGGAATCCCATTCCCTCTTGTTTCCATTTAATCATTCCATAAGCCGAGTCGTTCAGGATGATTACAAGGAGGTTTAGATTTAACCGTACGGCAGTTTCCAGTTCCTGACCATTCATCATAAAGCCACCATCGCCCACCACAGCAATTACCTTTTTTTCGGGATAAATCATTTTTGCCATCATAGCCGAAGGTAAACCGGCACCCATGCTTGCGAGGGCATTGTCGAGCAGCAGGGTATTGCGATGGTAGGTAGGATAATTACGGGCAAACCAGATTTTATAAATCCCGTTATCCAGCGTAATGATATCTTCTTTTTCAAGCGCCGAGCGCAACATATAAACCAACCTTTGTGGCAACATGGGGAAGCGGGTGTCATTAATATAAGTGGCAAGATGCTCATCCACCTCCTTCTTTATGCGGGCATAGTAGGAAAGATCCCAATTGGAAAAGTCATTTACCAAAGTGGTCAATGCCTCAATAGTTTGGTTTATATCGCCCACCACATTTATCTGTGGGAAATATACGCCATCTACCTGTGCCTCTAAAAAGTTGATGTGAATGACTTTTGTACCCCCGGGTGTCATAAAAAAGGGGGGTTTTTCAATAACATCGTGTCCTACATTGATGATGAGATCGGCCCGGTTGATGGCACAATGGAGAAAATCATCTTCAGAAAGTGCTGCTGTTCCAAGGTATAATGGGTGTGTTTCATCTATAACGCCTTTGCCCAATTGTGTATTGAAAAACGGGATCTGCGTTTTATCTACAAAATCAGTTAATGCCTTGCTGGTATTTTTCCGGTTAGCCCCTGCTCCAATCAACAACAGCGGCATTTTTGCTGATTGAATCATCTCCGCTGCTTTTTGCAACGAATTGGCAGAAGCCGTTGGTCTTTCTGTGTAGGCTTTTTCAATAATGAAATCGTCACATTCCTCACTGGCAATATCTTCAGGTAATTCTAAATGCACTGCTCCGGGTCTTTCATCGATAGCGAGCCGGAAAGCATCGCTTACCAAAGCTGCAATGGTTTGGGCATTTACAATTTGTTTGGCGCTTTTGGTAATGGGCCCCATCATTTCCACCACATCAATGATCTGGAAACGACCTTGCTTACTTTTTTTAATAGGCTTCTGCCCGGTAAGGACGACCATAGGCATGGCACCTAATTGCGCATAGGCTGTCGGTGTTACGAGGTTGGTAGCCCCGGGCCCCAAAGTACTCAGACAAACACCCGGCTTGCCAGTAAGCCGGCCATAAGTAGCTGCCATAAAACCCGCACCCTGCTCATGCCGGGTCAGGATCATTTTTATACTTGATTCGCGAAGCGACTCGAGAAAATCGATATTCTCCTCTCCAGGAACGCCGAAAATATACTCTACACCTTCATTTTCAAGGGCTTTCACCATCAGATCAGTTCCTTTCATAATTTAATTTTTAGTCAGTATTCAAAGCAATGTCTCCCGAAGGGGACGTTGCGTATATTCGGATTCCCCCACTGATTATGTACGCAGGATGTGCCGCTGCTCATGGGGATTTTATAAGAATGATCGGTTAATATACTAAAGTTAATTGTGTTATGATACGAAATTGATTTAAAAAGATATAGATGCAAGCAAAACA
>JBBQXO010000078.1:0-21691 GCA_038209595.1 Chitinophagales bacterium | reverse complement strand
GATATTGAATTTTACCTGCCCTTCCCAATAAGCATCCCTTTTATTAATGATATTAATAAGATAATCTTCTTTTCGTATCCTACACAAAGTTTTGCAGCCTACGAAACAGGCGAACTTGCTTATGCAGGCCAAACAAATATGGGAAATAAAGCAGCCCCTACCCCAACCGGGTTATACTATACCAACTGGAAGGCCGAACAAACCACAAGCACTTTTAACGATGAGTAGGATCTGAAATGGAATTTTAATATCGAAAACAAACTGGGCATTGGCTTTCACCAATACGAATTGCCGGGCTACCCTGCTTCGCATTCCTGTCTTAGGCTTACAGAAAAAGACGCTGTTTTTCTCTATAATTGGGCCGACGAGTGGGTATTGTTTAATCAGGACAGCGTAAATGCTAAGCGAACTCCCGTTATTGTATTCGGGGCTTATCCCTTTGATGGCGCTAAGCCGTGGATGAAACTAATCAATAATCCACATGCACTTGATATAACTAAAAGCATTATTTAACAACAGGTTCAACCATTTAAAAGCGATATTCTACTACAGCAGCAGAAAAGATCAGCATCTGCCATTAAATGAAAATACAGCGCGTAAAAATCATTTACCCACCACAGTAGATTAGATTTTCGAAATCAATTAGGGAATAATTGACCCGCATGCTACCTTACTTTGCCTTTGAGATGCCAAAGCCTCCAATATAGGCGAGGTCATAAAGATTTTCTTTTAAGGCAACACATTAAACCTCTGGCAGATTCCCCATTAAATATACCTCACTTTTCAATATTTTTCAATTCACTGAAATAAAATATATGTATTGAATGTGTGAATCCTATAAAATAATTACAGACTTATGTAACAATTGTTTTTTGAATACTTCTCACCTTTATTCCATAATAAAGCTTTAAGCCACCGATAAAATTCCGGCTAATCGAAAAGCAGATTACTAACATTAAAAACTGATAAAAAATGATTTTCAAAAAAATGCTACAAACCGTTTCGTTGTTAATGCTTATTGCCATTACAACCCCTTCTATGGCGATGTTACCTTCGAACCCTGCAGGCAAAAAAACAACCGAATTGAGGTCACAACAACTGATAAATCGTCTGGAAGAGATCAAGGGGATGGACAAATCAGAAATGGCCCGACTTGAAAAGAAAGCCATTCGAAAAGAGGTCAAAGACATCAAAAAAGAAATGAATGCCAGCGATAATAAAGGTGTTTATCTTTCCATTGGAGCAGTCATTATAATCATTTTATTACTGATCCTTTTATTGTAAGTTATAGGGACTTAAATAATGTAAAACGATTAATATACCTCATCAAGGAACCTTTAGAAATATTCGAAAAAAAATACACAGACTTTTCTGCAAACCTTTACCCCTGCTAATCTAAGCAGGGGTAAAGGTTTACTAACTTAATAACAGTCATTCTAAAATTTTATTCATGAAGAAATAAGGAAGGGATTTCAATCACCATGGAACCCAGATTCCTTCCATCTCATTATCAAACCAGACAAAACTAATCTGCGGAATATTCATAAATGTAAAAGTTTCCTCTTCATTTTAAATCATTTTACTTTAACTAATACCTTAAAAAAGCAATAGCTAATGTTTTTGCCAATATTAAAACCAAAATTCCTACCCTATTTTATGTAACGAATCATTAATTTTCAATTATGCATAAAAGTCTATCGACCATTATTTTTATGCTTCCCAAAAGCCGTGATTATTAAATTAAGGAGATGCTTTTATAAATCAAATTAACCACCTGAGACAAAAGATTTACCTTAAAGTGACCTGTCATAAAGGTTTATTTTATTCAAGGAGGATGATTGGCGACAGTTTTGAGAAGCCCACACATTTGAGATAATGAAATTATCTACCAAAATAGAGCAAAAAATAGAACGTAAAAGAAAACCTTGTGATATTTTGCTTATTTTTCATTTTATAAATTTACTACACAATTATTACCTTAATATGGCAGAGAAAAAGGATAAAAATATTGAAGATGCAAAAGAACAAAAGGCTATTGAAAAAGAGCTCAAAAAGTCTGCTGGTACAGAAGATGATTCTGCCAAATCACACGGAAAAATACTCTCTGAACAGTTAGCCGAAGGACAGGAGACTTATCGAAAAAATACTGCCGGTATTTTTTATAGTTCTTTCATTGCAGGGCTCGAGATTGGGTTCAGCTATTTATTGCTATGCTCCGTATTTAGCTTTTTTATACCCTATTTTAGTGAAGGAGCGGTTTTTAAGCTCATGGCAATAGTATATCCCGCCGGCTTTATTTTGGTTGTTTTGGGAAGATCACTTTTGTTTACAGAACAGACTTCTTTATTAAGCCTTCCATTTTTTCATAAAAAGCAATCTTTAGCAAGCTTATTGAAACTTTGGGGCACCGTAATAACCGGAAATATGATTGGTGGATTTCTGATTTCATTGATCCTGATCTGGGTGGGTCCACATCTGCATATTTTTGATATAGTTGCCATGGAAACCATTGCGCTTCATATAATTGATTACAACGCGGAAGTCATTTTGGTCAGCGCTATTCTCGCCGGATGGATGATGGGATTGCTGTCCTGGCTGCTTACCTCCTCAAAAGATACACTCAGTAAAATTGTTATCATTTTCCTGATTACCTCCATTATGGCCTTTACGAATCTTCACCATAGTATAATCGGCAATATTGAAGTTTTTTCGGGCTTATTGGTTTCTTCCCAAATCAAATTTGTTGATTACCTTATTTTTCAAAGCATGGCGCTTGTTGGCAATGCAATTGGCGGATTTGTATTTGTTGGCCTTTTTAAATACCGCACTTTTGTAGCAAGTATTATTGATAAAGATAAAAAAATATGGTAGACTACAAACCTGATCACCGCCCGCTATAGCTATTCCATTTCCTACTATGGCCTTTGCACCTTGACACCGTCAAGGCTCAATGACTTTCCTATATTTACCTCTCCTACAATTGTGGTAACATGAACAGTAGGATTGCGGGCACCCCCTCCGGAAGGATACCCTCCCATTATTACGCCATTTAGTCTATCAAGCTGGATAGGCTGCCCCCCATTGGAATAGGTGCCGGCAGCCATTTGTATCATTTCAATACAGCCGTTATAATCAATTAAACCCTGCTGAAGCGATATGTATGCATTTAGCCAACTAGAACCATCGCCCTTACCGGTGGCTGTTGCATCTACGAAAACAATATTGGAGTATGCCGGCCGCTCATAAGCACCCATATCTATGGCATTTACCCCGGCGCTGTAAACCACTTTGCGGTTGTTGCCATCCAAATCTTTGGTGGTTGTATTAGCCGCATCGAGGCCGTCATCTATAGCTGGTGAACAAGGGGATAAACGTAAGTTACCGGTAGCCCCAAATACAATAGCAGGTTGCCCTACAAAGAGGGGGTTAACATTTAAATTACCACTTCCCGCATAACCTCCTTGTACAATTGTATTGGTAACTGTTGCAACTGCACCTGTAATGCCTGAAGCGTTACCCCAAATAATAGAATTTTTAACGACAACAGCATTGCCACCTGCGTTACTTATAGCACTGATTAAATTGCCAGAAAAGCTGCAATTAAGGATGACAGGACCTGCCGATGACTCGTTAAAAATACCTCCCCCATTGAAAGTTGCCCCATTCCCTGCAAAAGCACAATTGGTTATCGTGGGAAAAGTATTGTTTCGAAGATAAATAGCTCCCCCAAAATCGGAGAAATTTCCTGTAAAAAAACAGTTGGTAACGGTGGGCGATCCATTATCGCCAATATATAACCCACCTCCACGGGATGTAGGATCCAAACCGCCACCCGCATTGCCGTTTCCACCCACAATGGTAAAGCCATCGAGTACAGCCGTTGCGTTTACCCCTGTTGCTTCCACTACACTGTAGCTGTTATCGGCAAACAGATTGAGGACACCAATATTTCCGCTCAATATAGTAACGTTTGATTTCCAGTTGCGCTGGGCAAGTGAAGTTTCTGTTCCGGCAAAACCTCCATAAATAGCCAGATTGCTGCGCATCAAAAAGGCCGAATCGCGGTTGGAATCGGGCGTAGGTTTATAAGTGCCACTTGCTACCCAAATCTGCTTCACATCAGAGCAGCTATTCTGTATAGCAGCCTGCAAGCTTTTTACAGCATTCATCCAACTCGTTCCTGTATTGTTTCCATTGGCGGCCGCATTTACAAATAACACACCCGATGCATTAGGAGTTACTACTGGCTTTACTACCACCTTTACTGTGCTTTGGGCTGTTTGGCCGCACAGATCAGTCACGGTAAGGGTGTAGGTATAACTCCCCGGAGGTGCCCCCGAAAAAATAGGATTTGCATCTTTGGTATTGCTCAGATACGTTGCCGGGCTCCAGCTATAAGTATATTCCGGGCCGGCAAAGGCTAATGCATCCATCCAATTGAAAGGGTGACCTACCGCACCAATTTGGGTGGCCACACCCGTTGCTTTATCCCCTTCCCATAAGCCAAGTCCTGGATAATTGGCATTTGAACCAATAGGCCTTGTAACACCAAAAAGTAAAAGCTTCCCGGTTATGGGGTCAAATTCGCCATCCTGTGCAAAATTCGATTGAAAGCCGGTGCCATTCGGGAGTGCAGTCAGGGACAGTGGACTCAGGTTAATCCTGAATATTTGAGAACTGCCTGAACTGGAAATCCGCATAGTATACAGGTCGCCATTGGCGTCTGCTGCTATCCAAATCAGTTCCATATTATTTGATCCATTAATGGTACCAAGCAGCACTGGCGTTCCTGTACGGTAGCTAATTTCGTACAACTGATTTGTAGAACCATTGGAAGCAACAGCATACACCTTTTGCTGAAGGGGCTGATAAGTCATGCCATGCCAGAAACCTGATGCCGGCACAGCAATGCCAAGGGTAGTAACTTCTCCTGTTGCAGTATCCACTTTTACAAACTTATCATTTCTCGATATCATAAACAGTCCGTAAGGCGTATTGGCGGCTCCTGAATAAAACTGATTTGCATCGGGATTAAAATCGGATGTAATTGCTTTGAAAAATTCGCTGGGGTATTTAGGGTCGAAGCGAAAAAATTCATTGGCTGCCCCATTTTGGGCCATTCCCCTTAACGGATTAAGGAGGGCTGTACCACCAATAGCCGACGGCCCTCCACCCATGATGTGCATTGTAGTAACACAAACCGCAGTATCGTTTCCGGCTCTTGCCTGTAAGGTACCCGTTGAAGCAGGCACCCGAACTTCTATACCTGAAGATGTATCCCTGCATCCTGAGTTGCGTAAAATGATAGCCTGATAGATGCCTGAGGTGGTTGCATTGATCTGCGAACCCTGACTTGTCTGTACGCCATTGCGCAACCAACTATAAATGGCAGCTCCAAAAACCTGCGCCACCTGCAGATTGACAGAACCGCCCGGGCAAAACTGAATAGGGCCGTTCGCTTGTATATTTACTTTACAAGAAAAATCAAAGTTTGGTACAGCCGATACTGCATTAAAGGCATTTACCATTCCATACCCCATTTCATTTGACCAACTACCATTTGGCTGTCCGGTTACCCTGCTGTAAGTGGAACTACCCACCTTGCGGCTGGATCGCTCCAATATTTCACGAGCCTGCGCTTGTGTAAGGTTGGCGTTTACACTGAGTATGAGAGCTGCCACCCCTGCAGCAATCGGACAAGCGGAGGAGGTTCCATTAAAAGTTGGATTATACCCTCCATTTTTGGTAGTAGCAATTTTTACTCCCGGAGCCGACACATCAAGTCCTTTGCCATAATTGCCACCCCAAAAATTCTCGGCATCGCAGGTATTAATAGATTTGCGCTGATAACACATATCCATTGCACCCACAGCAATGGTTTCAGGAAAAATAGCAGGATTTGCCAACCCGGCGTCGGCATTGCCCGATGAAAACAATACCACACATCCTTTTCCACCACGCCCAAGTGTAACCGCCCGTTTTATAGCATCGTGGATAAGACTCGAGGCTGCACCCCCACCCCAACTATTGGAAAGAATATCGGCACCCCCCTGATTCCAGGCCCAATCTATACAGGTAGCTATCTGAGAATTAGTGCCATAATTACCAGTTGTATTGATGGTAAGGTTTACCGGTATGATTTTACAAAGGGGTGCGATACCGGCAACCCCGATACCATTGTCTGCCTCAGCCGCAATAATGCCTGCACAGGAAGTACCATGAGAACGGTTGGAACTAAGGATATTACCGGTTGTGGCATTGGAGCCAAGAAGCCCGAAACCTAGTGGATCAATATTATTTACCAGATCTGGATGGGCGCGCTCCACCCCATCATCTATTACAGCAATCCTGATGGTGGGACTTCCCCTTGTGACGGCCCAGGCATTTTCAATATTAATGTCGGCACCCGCAGTACCATTGAACTGGGCAGGTGACCCGGTGTTTTTAAGTGCCCACTGCAGGTTGTAAAGCGAATCGTTGGCAGGGGGCGGACTATGCAGCAAGTCGAGCGGACGAAAATCAGGTTCAGAAAACTCAAACAACCCTGTTTCGTAAAAACGATTGGCCATTTCTAAACCGTCAAAACCCGCTGCGCTTCCTGCATTGATCAGGTAAACCCGCTTATCGTATTCATATAGTTGTACAATACTGCAGCCTCTTTTGGTAACTTCATTTTCCAGCATCAGAGCATTGGTACCGGATTTTAATTTTACGTAAAAATTTTCTTCATACAGTTGATCCTTATTATCCTCACTGTGCACTGCAGGCCGAACCACTACTACTCCTGGCTGCTGCTTTAGCCAGCCTAAAGTACTTTCGAAACCCGAAGGATCAATAAGCGTTATTACCCCACGTGTGACCATTGAAAGCGATTCCAGTTGAGCCATTGCTACCTGAGGTGCCCCCAGCAAATTATTTTGCAGGACGGTTATGTTGCTGGAGGTACTGGTTTCTACGTATATATGGGTTCTGCTGGTTGAAAGGTTTATTTTTTGAGAACCGAAATAGTAATATAGGGAATCAACCTGTGCTCCAGAACGGCTACCTGTTTGGGCCAACATTTCCTTAAAAGGATAAAGGAACAGGCATATAACAACCATACCTTTAATCAGGTATTGGCAATAGGCAGGCTTAGTAAAAAAAATCATATTTTTAAATTATAAGATACAATCTATGTGTACATTAATACTTTCTATAAAGTGAACGGAATTATTATTTTGTAAAAATGAACAATAATTGCAGCCTATGCTATAACTAATTTTAGGGATAGAGCTTTGAGCCCAATAGTTTTCATCATTTTTTCACAACGCAAATTTCCTGCTTACACTTATTCTTTGCAATACCTGAAAGGCGTTATATTCTACCATAAAACCTAACTGACTTCAGGTAGGTTTTATAAATACCAACAAAATATTTAGGAAGGAATATTCCATTTTAGCTGCATAATACGTTTTTTTTAATCTTTTTTTTCAATCTTTTAGATAAATATAAAAAAAAATCTTTTAATATAACGATGAAGGTTAAAGTGCACGTTCAATTTGATTTATTCCCTTTTCCTAAAATATTTAGGAAAAGGGAACTAAAATTTTACCTTAATATTTTTAAGGAATGAAATCTATTCCAAATTTACTAAAACCCATTAGAAAAAATAATTCATATATCTATAATATTTATACGAAACTGGTAATAAAAAGCACAACCTACAATTCAAATTCCCAAACCGAACGGTAAACTCCCTGCTCCTCTATATAGGTCAGGAATTCGCGGTAAAAAGCGTCAGACCCAAGCGTGGCACTATCCCCCACAATCCATATTTGCTCCCGGGCACGGGTAAGCGCCACATTCATGCGTCGGTAGTCTTTTAAAAATCCGATCTCTCCCTCGTCATTGCTACGTACAAGCGATAAAATGATATGCCCCTTTTCCTGTCCCTGAAATCCATCAATAGTACTGATCCGCATAGCCTTGGGCAAGCACTCTTTTGCAGCAGCCACCTGTCCCGAATAGGGAGAGATAAAAGCGGTTGTAGCCGGATCAATATTTTCCGTCTCCAGCAGTTTCATTATAAGGTCAAGCTCCCCGGGATTTTGCAAGCTGCTGCCATCGGGTCCCTGCATTTCGGGCAATCCCGATCCTGCCATATCAATAAAAACCAGCGGGGTGCCGGTATTTTGCAAATGCGGAGCACTTAGCAAGGCACTCTTGTAAAAATATTGGCTGCTAAATCCCGCCATCACTGGTTTCATACGGTATTGGGTATTGAGCAGGTAAACAGGGTTTATATGGCGTATGGCCATTTCCAAAATGGATACGGGCAACCCTTCCCTTACGGCTTCCTGACTTAAAACCGTTGGTGGCAACTGAAATGGATCTCCTGCCAACACCACTTTTTCTGCCAATGGAAAAATACACCAAGCCAGCGGCTCCATGCATTGTCCCGCTTCGTCCAATACCAGCGTCGTAAAAGAACCCGTTCCAAAACCAGCATCATATATCCCGATTGGGGTGCCGGCAATTACCTGTGCTTCTTCAATAAGTTTGGCTTCGTTGTATGCCTGTAGTTTTTTTATTTCAGTCCGCAGACTTTTTACTTCTTTAAAAAGCAATTGTCTTTGTTCACGTTCCGCCTTGCCAAAACCGCGTTTGTATTTTAGCGCCATCCTGCGGAACTCTTCCGCTCTCTGCTTTAATTGCCTGATCTCCTTCTGTTGCTTGCTATTGGCTAACCGGCCTTCGGGGGTATGTGCAAAAATGGCTTCGTCCGCTTTACTTGCATTCCCCACCCGCAGCAGTTTCACCTTATAGCCGAGCAAACCCTTGGCAATATGGTCCACCGCCGTGTTGCTTGGCGCTGTTACCAACACCTTTTCGCCTTGCTGTATCAATTGCAATATGGCTTCCACGAGGGTAGTGGTTTTACCCGTTCCAGGCGGACCATGGATAATGGTGGTATCTCCTTTTTGCAAAATAGCCTGTACGGCAGCTTGCTGACTCTCATTCAACCTCTTGTTTACAAACGAGACCGAAACAGCTTTCGAAGCAGGGGCTGCCGCAACTGTTTTGAGTCCATGCAGTTGCTCAAACCTATTGAACAGAAACTTATTTTGCTCCAGCTCATTCAGCACTTTTTTCAGGATAGTTGTGGTGCGGGTATCCGGTGCCAACTTAATGCCTACTCCATCCTCCTCTATCCAATCGGGGAAATCAGGTGCAAACAGCCGGAACTCGCCTTGTTTTCCATCGAGCTGTAGCAATACGCCTTTAATTGGCTCTTCGCCCACACGGAAACATTCAATAGCGGCGCCATCCCGAAACAGATTGGCCTCAGGTGGAAAAGCAAGTTTAAACCCAACCTCAGGGTAATCGGCATACCCGAAATTTCTGCGGATAATAATCAGCGGATGCAATGCTACCCCCTCAGCCTTCAAGGATTTTAATGAATGCTGCTGATCCAGCCGGTAGCGCTGCATCTGTTCCTTTTCTTCAAATTCAATTCCACGCAACATGCGGGCAATATCCTCGTGCATGCCGTGAAAGTAGGACGGGCGGGAAGATAAAAAAAATGAGGATGGGAAAATCAATATAGGTTTAGGGTAAAGCACACAAAAAAGTATAGCTTCCTAACACTGCTATACCCCTTTTAGTGTTTAGCAGTAACTTTTTAAAAGCACCCGTAAGCATAAAAAGGAGCATAAAATGACAGAAAAACAGATAGAAAGAGTAAACAAGAAAATTACCGATATCAAAAGCGTTTTGGCTGCAGAAAAACGAAAATTCGGTTGCCATGATGACAGCCGCGGACTTCGCTATATCCCACCGACCTACTATATTCAACTCGAAGATTATACCGGTGGGAAAAAATATTTCGATTGGTCTGAGAAAAATTTCCCCGACGATGTTGGTTTTCCCAAATTTTTATTTGAATGCGCCATCATTCTGTTTAAGACCGGGCATTTGAAAAAGGCAACCAAAAAAGCCTTTCAAACATTTTATACCAACCCTTATTGGCTTGACAAATATTTTGGCAGACCACTTACGGAACTTGATATCTGGCATTTCTCCAATATTACCAAAATAGAATACACATCACAGATGAAATATGACAGCAAACAGCCATCGCTTGCTGACTTTACTGCCTGGCTTGACGCCTTTATTTCCTCGAAAGATTTCACAGAAAGAAGTCAACAATTCATAGAAATTCATAAAAAGTTTAAAACAGAAACGGATATAAAAATAAGAGAGCACCTCGTGAGACAGGCTACTCAACTGGAAGATATTGATTGAGAAAGGCACCATGTAAATGATGCCGACTTTTTTAAAATATCTTTCTGAAAAAGATGTCTTGTATTTATGGTCCTCAAAGAAGTGGCTGTATTTAGATACATCTTGTATGGAAAATTAGCTTTAGATGTATCCGTTAATTACAGGATTATTTTTGAGTCCAAACAGGAGCTTATGCCCCGAAAAAAAGATAAGGGATTGGAATAGAAAGCTGTCACCAGCATTAATATACTGGAGATTGCCGGTTACCTTTAAAAATGAGAACTATAACAAAAGAAAATTAAAACAACACTTGATATTATAAAATCATTGCTTTCTCCGCCAGAAGATACCATCCAGGAACATACTGATTTTATGGAATGAGTCAGGCTGAACTAGTGTGCATGCCAATAGAAAAAATAAATGACCCCATCAAAGGAAGGGATGCCCTACCCATTGTAACTGCCTTTCGGTTGGAGAAAGTATTTGGGATACTAGCCAGTTTTTGGCTCAACAGCGAAAAATCATACCTGCAAGAGCTTTATGAACTATAGCAACAAGAATATTTTGAAAAGAAAAAAGAAATAATAACTGCTTTTCCGATAAATGAAATGAAGAAATTGTAATCAGTAAATAACCTTACAGCGTTTTCAATAAATATGAATAAATAGTTTTTGGCAACAGGGAATGTATCATTCTCCTTTTGCAGAGGGGTATTATTGAGGGTTACCGGAAATTGTACATATAATAAGCTTCTATTTTACCGACGCAGGTGTAAGTTTAATTCCTTTACCAGTAAATAAACAGTTGTTACAGGATTTTGAAGGTGATAGATTTTTTGCTTTTGACTCTCCAATAACTTATTTGTATTTTCAATAGCAAAATTTTGGTCTTCCCTACATCATCTGATAGCCTGCCATAAATTGACAATGCAAATAACCTTTTTTTACCGCTTTTTTCATAGTTAATATCCCAATAATTACTTAGTGTTTTAAAGAAAAATGTCCTTACCTGTTCTTGATCAATAAACTGATAATGTAAAATAAACCAAAGTTCAAAAGCATCATTAGAATATGCACATTTGTAACCAGCTTTATGAGCAGACTGAATTGCATTATCAAAATCTTCATATTGATGATTCATGTCAGGTTCATAATCCATATCAAAGACACACCAAACTTCATCATAATTTTCATCCTCCAGATAATCAACAACACCATCCACCAAAGATAATTTTGAACCTCCTTGATGTATTGCTATTACATCAGCGGATAATATGAAAAGACCTAAAATATAATTCTTCAGTCTGACCTTCACAAACAATTAAGAAACGCTATCTTTTTTCAATTGTTTCAAGAGAATATTTAAAATCAGCAACCTTTTTAAGCCAGGGTTTATTTGCTTTGATATCAGATATTTTTATTGTTTTAGTTTTCTTTGGCATATTATCCTTCAATTATTGAATTAAAATCACCTAAAAATGGAATTGCTCCATACTTTCCAGAAACATAATCTTTTTCAAAAGAAGCATCATTCCTGACTCCTTTAAAATCAACCAATGAATAGAAATGGCTTGCTCCATATTTATCCTTTTCAACAAAACACACCTGATCTCTTCTCAGAAGTTTAGCATTCAATAAGTTAGTATCATGCGTTACAAAAATAAACTGACTTCCTTTATTCGTATATGAATTAAATAATTGAACGATTTTTCTTGTCAACAAGGGATGAAATCTTGCATCAAATTCGTCCATTACTAAAACCCTATTTTGATTAAGTGCATCTAGAATCAATGGACTTACTTCAAACATTTTCTTACTCCCCTCCGACTCATCCAGCAGCATATAAAAAGTTTTAAAACCAACTTCCTCTAAATCTTTATTGAATTTTTTATGCTTAGTGGTTATGGTAAACTTCCTATTTATTTGATTCGAATCTTTGTTAGATTGATACTCTACTCTATTAATATCATCAATTCCAATATCGGCGACTTTTAACAGCTTTGCAATTTTTATCCTACGTTCTTCATCACCAACTGAGTCTTCAGCATTTACATATAACTGAAAATCAGATAAACCTGAAATGACAATAAAGCTTGAAAAATATTCAACAATCTCTCTTGCGATGCCGCTGCTAAAAAATGACTTGACAGCAGTAATGAATAAGGCATTATTTCTTGCAATATCATTTCCAGGTTGGCTAAACAAACGTGCGATTTCAATCCCTTCCTTAAATTGATTTTCATTAATACTAATAGCTGCACCTTCACGAGTAAAAAATAGAACTTCTTTTTTTCCAGGTGACCCAAATAACCATTCCGATTTAATTTCCTTATTCGTGGCTTCAAAACCATATCTATAATAAGTATTGTTCAGCAAAAATGATATTTGAAAATAAGATGGTTTATCATCAGTCTCCGTTGACAACTCAAAACGCTCAATCCTGGCACCTAAAACCTGCTCATCTTTAACAGAAGTAGTTACAATAGAAATAAATGCTGACAATGCTCGAATTAAATTACTTTTCCCACTGGCGTTAGCCCCATAAATAGCTTTACTTTTTAATACGGATACCTTTGGGGAATGCTGCATTACATTATCGCTATCAAGCGCCTTATATTTTGAAATAATGTTGGCAGCGGACATACTAAAAGTCTGCATCTCTTTAATTGACCTGTAGTTTTCTACAGAAAAATCAATAAGCATAGTCTTATATTTGTGATTATTTAGTAAATATAGGATTTTAAAGGACGAAATGATGAAAAAATGCTAAAAAAAACAATTTTTCGTTTTGACAAAAACCTGAACGTTAAAGCGACTCCGCTCCGTGCCTTCCTGTAGGGCAAACTTTCTTACGATAAACAAGTTGCCTCTATGGAGTTGCTGATTTTATTTGGAGGGATATTTAAAAACTTGTAAGAATACTCCCTAATAGCATTGAAAGACAAATTACCCCAACCCTTTTATTGATTTATTCTGAATCTATAGGCCACCTCTAAAAAGCCCTGATATTGAGTTAGAGCAATTTCATAACATCCTCATTTACCAAAGAGACCTAATGCATTACGTTTCTATTTTGGTATTATCTAATTGGCAGGCCTTATATGAGTTGTTTATTGAGGCACCTATTATTATAAAACAAGAAATATTCCTATTAAATAGGAATATCTTTTAATAAATTTTAAACTAAAATTAAATAAGCAATTGAAACCTTACTCCATTAAAAAAAGTACGACCCTTTTTTTTTAACTGGGTTCATTGCTGATATAAAACTTCCTCTTGACAGTCCTATTATTTAAAATAGCAACTAGATTAACAAGGAAAAAAATAATTTTTGTAGGGTAATTTTAGTTTTCAGTGAAGGGTAAAGAAACAAGAGAAAGATTAGTAAAATTAGGGTTAACTAGATAATTCTTGCAAGTGTCATTTTAGATAATCTACGCAGATTCATATCACTAAAATAATGACCTAATTGTTGGTCTGGCAACAATTAGGTCATTATCCAGTAATTTTATTCATCCAACTTCAGTACCGCTAAAAATGCTTCCTGTGGCACTTCTACGTTTCCAATCTGCCGCATGCGCTTCTTACCTTCTTTCTGCTTTTCGAGGAGCTTGCGTTTCCGGCTGATATCGCCGCCATAACACTTGGCGGTTACATCTTTACGTATTGCACTGATGTTTTCCCGTGCTACAATTTTTGCCCCGATAGCTGCCTGAATGGCAATCTGAAACTGTTGCCTTGGTACAAGTTCTTTTAGTTTTTCGCAAAGCTTACGACCAAACTCGTGTGCCCGGCTGCGGTGAATCAGTGCACTCAAAGCGTCCACTTTGTCACCATTCAGCAGGATATCCATTTTCGTGATATCGCTTTCCCGTCTGTCAATCGGGTGGTAGTCAAAGGAAGCGTATCCTCGGGTTATACTTTTCAGTTTATCGTAAAAATCAAATACAATTTCGGTCAGTGGAATTTCGAAAATTAACTCTACCCGGGTAGGCGTCAGGTATCCCTGATTGATAAGCATACCGCGTTTGTTGATGCAAAGCGTCATGATATTGCCAATGTATTCTGGCTTGGTAATGATCTGTGCTTTGATAAACGGTTCTTCAATCTTATCAATCTTCACCGGATCCGGCATTTCAGAAGGATTGTTTACAGTAATTATTTCGCCCCGCGTAGTGGTGGCTATAAAACTTACGTTGGGTACCGTGGTAATCACCGTTTGGTTAAACTCGCGTTCAAGCCGCTCCTGAATAATTTCCATGTGCAGCATACCAAGGAAACCGCATCGGAAACCAAAGCCAAGGGCCTGTGAAGTTTCGAGTTCAAAAGTGAGGCTTGCATCGTTCAACTGCAACTTTTCCATACAGTCGCGCAGTTCCTCAAACTCATCGGTATTTACCGGGAAGATGCCCGCAAATACCATTGGTTTCACTTCCTCAAATCCTTTGATCATGGCCGCCGGACGGGCTGCCAAGGTGAGTGTATCCCCAACTTTTACCTCTTTGGCATTTTTAATACCCGTAATAATATAGCCTACATCACCGCATTCCACGGACTTTTCAGGTGACAATCCCATTTTCAAGTTGCCCACTTCATCGGCTTCGTAGGTGCTGCCTACTGCGGCGAATTTTACTTTTTCACCTTTCTTAATGCTGCCGTTCATAATCCGGTAGTACACAATAATACCCCGGAAACTATTAAAAACGCTGTCGAAAATGAGCGCCTGTAATGGTGCTTCAGGATTTCCCGACGGTGCCGGAATTCTTTCTATAATGGATTCCAGGATAGCTTCTACCCCTAAACCAGTGCGGCCACTTGCCCGCAGAATCTCTTCGCGTTTGCACCCGATTAATTCAATAATCTGATCTTCTACCTCTTCTACCATTGCTCCGTCCATATCAATTTTGTTGATAACGGGAATGATTTCAAGGTCATTTTCCAGGGCGAGATACAGGTTGCTGATGGTTTGCGCCTGAATACCCTGCGCCGCATCTACCAGCAATAAAGCGCCTTCGCAGGCTGCCAATGCACGGCTTACCTCGTAGCTAAAGTCTACGTGTCCCGGTGTATCAATCAAGTTGAGGGTAAAAGACTGCCCTACAAATCGGGGATCAGATCCGGTATAAGGATAAGTCAACTGAATGGCATGACTTTTAATGGTAATACCCTTTTCCCGTTCCAGATCCATATTGTCCAGTACCTGATCCATCATTTGCCTTTCGGTAACGGTGTTGGTAATTTGGAGTAAACGATCCGCCAGGGTGCTTTTACCGTGGTCAATATGTGCGATAATGCAAAAATTTCGAAAATGCTTCATAATATTTATCAAGGCTTTCTATTATGCAAAAACAGGCCCAATAGTTCAGCAACATGCAAAGATAGGTGGTATAAGGAGTTTCCTGTAGAGGTTGTTCAGCAATTGGCATGGTTTTTATAAAATTGTATGAAGGGAAAGCATTTTTTCAGTTATAGCATTTGAATGAAATATCGGCAGACTGTTGCATAAAAAATGCCCTTACCTTTATGTTGTTTAAGAATCAGCATACACAAAATAGGCATAAGGACGCTTCCCCATACCAATAAAACAGGAGTGTTCCCAAAATATTAACATGATAACACGTGTAGCCACTACCGCTAATATACCGGCTCTTGTTGCCCATATCAACAATGGCTACCGGGGTGAAAACAGCCGCTCCGGCTGGACCACCGAAGCAGATTTGCTCGATGGTACCCGGGTAGATGATGCCGAACTTGCAGCAATCATTGATGACCCAATGGCTGACCTACATATTTTTGGAGAAACTGAAGACGATATCCTTGCTTCTGTTTACCTGAAAAAAGAACCCGACCATTTATACCTTGGTATGCTAACCGTCCGTCCCACTTTACAGGGCAGCGGCTTGGGTAAAATAGTACTCGCTTATGCAGAATCTTTCGCTCAGGAGGAGGGATTCCATAAGGTAAAAATGACAGTGATACAAGCCCGTACTGAATTGATTGCCTGGTATAAAAGGCAAGGTTATCTACCTACAGGAATCGGATTTCCCTGGGATGATGCAATCCATATAGGGGTGCGTAAACAAGACATTTATTTTATTGAATTGGGCAAAATACTCGCCCCCTGATTCTGAGAAACTATCCGGAAGCCAGAATTTATTCTTTTTAGCAATGATCTTTTTTGCTGATACGGAGGGCAATTGAAAGATATTTTAAGCAGAGAAAAAAACGAGGTACAAAACCCTGAAATTGAATAAAAAAGGTCTTAAAAAAAGCAGTACTGCATTTTATTGAACAATCATAGGCAGAAAAAGAGCTATTCTCCTTTACAATTCAACACGAACTAAGCCACTCATCAATACCAAGGAACTAAGACCCTAAAGTTTTACCTAAATCCTATTTTATTTACAAAAAAATCAGGATATTTTACCGTTTACTAAAAAAATACAAAATTCTATCCTTTTTTAGTATCTCACATTATCTTATAAAATATTAAAATAGAAATTTCTATGAAAAATATTAAAAGTCAAATGAAAACTGATGTCAGAAATAATGTTTATGGTAAAATGTTCAGGATGAGAGGTATCATTTTGGTTACGCTGATAACATTTTCCTTTTTGCAACTAACAGCACAAAACGTAGGTATTGGAACGACTATTCCCTCCCAAAAATTAGATGTAAAAGGAAATATAAATATTAGTGGCAACTTATTGTTGAGCGAAACGGCCGGGCAAGCAGGGCAGGTACTAACCACCAATGCTCAGGGTAATACGGAATGGGCGTCAGTAGGCACCTATAATAATATAGCAACCTATACCACAACTGGAACTTTTACAATACCATTGGGTATATCAAGAATAAAGGTGGAGGGTTGGGGCGGTGGTTCTGGTGCCGGCACAAAAAAAGGAGGGGCATCCGGAGGCTATATCTGTGGCTTTTTTGCGGTTTCTCCTGCTCAGTCAGTAACTATTACCATAGGGTCAGGTGGAGTTGGAGGTAGACTTGGCGGCACCTCAGGACCTGGAGGAAATACCATTATTATTGTCGGAAATGTAACCCTCACAGCGTTGGGGGGCATTGGTACTTCAACGAATGCCACAGGTCTTATCAGTTCAAATGGAGAAGGAGGTGGCTACACGGTTTCGCCTGGTACTTTCAGAAACTACATAGGGCTATTTGGTAACATCGGAGGTTATACCAAGATCCAATACACCACCAACAATGCAAGTGTTTTCTGGAAAGAAACCAGTTTTGGCGACGGTGGTGATGCCCCAAACTGGCCTACCCAAACGGGAGGCAGAGGGGAATACTTCATACAAGGCAATAATAACTATATGGAAGGTGCAACGGGTCGCATTCCTCAACGCCCCGGCGGCGGCGGTGCGAGCAACAGTGCGTTTGTACATCAGGGTGGAGCCCCCGGTTTAGTAAGGATTTGGTATTAATTTGGTTTTTGGGAAAAGTAGGGAACCAACTTGTATTAAGTCTTTCAACAATACTAAAGAATGGAAATTAATTAACTTTCAAAACTGTACTATTTTAAGCGCGCACTATAGTGTCTTAAGCACTTTTCCTGACTCATATGCCCATATTTATTCAAATTTACATCCTCGTTTACAATTTGAATAACGTTCCAACTATTTAGGGGGCTGGAGGGATAGTAGGAGACTATCTTTTATTATTTAAATTAAATGATGGTGAATCAAAAACGGTGAATTTTAAACCCCTTATTGGTAAAGGAATCAGCTTTCCACTTCTTAATATAGCGTTTTTTGAAATGGCTGCTATTGATAAGGGTGGAGGACTTATGCGGCCTAATGACATGGATTTTCTCCTAATTATTTACAAGAAAATATGCAGAGTGCTGAAATAAATCAATCGCTTCCTGATCAGGTACTCACAAAAAATAAAAAAGATATCCTGATAAGTTCGACTAGTCTCTTACCAACAATCCAACCAACCCGCCCCCTAATGGTCAATACCTGCCTATCAGCAGCAGCGGTGAGGATATATTCATATCAGTAGCCTGTCAAGTCTCCGGTTGGTATTAATTGCGTATTCTTGAATGCGCTTTAACGTTATTCAATAAGGCCTCCAAATCCTTTGCATCATTGGTTAGCAATAGTATGGAGGATGCTGGCAATTGTTTGCTGATATAATCCTTCATGTTGGCTTCTATTCGTCCCGCGTCTACCAACACAAAAGTTATTTTTATTTGTGGGTGCCGTGCAAGCAATTCCATGGTTCTGCTACTTATGGAAAAGTATCCATCTGTAATTACAAGTATTTCATTATTGCCGCCCTCAATAAATAGGTCAAGGCTTTGCGCTACCGCTTTCTGCAAGCCGTCATTCAAAAAGGTTTCTGCTTCATCAGGTTTCAGTTGCTGTATAATTTGCAAAAGCGAATCAGGGGTTTGAAGGGAATTAGTTGAATAGGCAAGAGTGGCTTTTTCACCGAAAGTAACGAGGCTCACTTTATCAAGATACCGTAATCGGTTTAGCAGCAATTGTGCCGATTTACGGAGCAAATCAAAGCGGCTGTTTTGCGACATGCTTACACTTTTATCAAGCAGCATAATAATATTATTTGGCAAATATTCATCTGCCGGCAATTGTCCTGGTTTTACAGATGGCACAAGTGAAGTTTGCGCTGTAGGTTTAACCGTATCCAATGAATTGAATTGTGTTTTTGCTTCCGGGAGGGGTTCGTCCCTTCTGGTAATCAAATCGGGTATGGGAATACTATCTGGGGTACGAATACGAAAAATATCACCCGCTCCCATGCTATGCTTGTAACTTACAAAATACGAAAAAGGATGGTTGGCATAAGTAGTAAAATAGAGTTCGCTAAAGTTGCTGTTTACAGAAAATCCTAAGTTTTTAGCGGGCGACCATTGCTGCAAATCTTCAGAAAGAGCATAGCTCACATAAATATCATCGCCACCATAACCACCCGGCCGGTTACTCGAAAAATAAAGTACACGGCCACTTTCATCCAAAAAAGGACAACTCTCCTCGAACCCCGTATTGATTACGGCAGGTAGTAGAACAGGCTTTTTCCATTGGGTAACAGGCCATTGGCTGCTGTTGACAGGATACGAAATAAAAAGATCTCTTTTATCGGGGTTAGCAAGGCTAAGCAGCAGTACCTTTTTACCCGGATGAAAAAAAATATTGGCAAATCCGCCTTTTAACAGAGGCTCTATTCCTTCAATATTAAGTGGGATGGCTTGGGTCGGATCAAAGGAAGGAGAGGTAGCCTGATACCAACTAAATCCTTTTTCATAAACCCGTTGGCCATTTACGAGGGGAAACCTTCCATTAATAAGAAACCAATCGTTGGCAAAGGCTCCAAATACTGTTTGATTGAATAGGTATGAAGATCGAAAACTTGCCTTTCGGCTAGCAGTTAACCCATTTTGCATGCTATCCATGGTGGCATGCCATATTTCATAATAGTCATCGGGGCTGCTGTTTTGGGCATAGTACATATGTAATCCATCGGGGCTAAAAAATGGAGCAATCTGATCAGCAGTATTGTTAATGGTTAAACCAAGATTTTCACGCAGTCCTTTAAAAACAGGTTGTGCGTTAGCACCAATCGTGGTTAAAGTTAACAAAAAGATAAGGTGAAATGAACGGTACAATAAACAAATACGGCTGATGGTTTTAACGGTTTTCATAGGTGGAAATATGGATGATTCTGCTATTTTCTTCAAATACTTTACCATACCGTGCAATAAACCTGCGTTGACTTATTTCGTTGCCAAGCAGATCATCCACGTAACTTTTTATTTGTGATGGCTGAATGGTAATAGGTTGACCAAACGATATGGCTTCATCAATATAGCTAAATACAATCGTATTATATTCCCGCTCAAAAAGGGCTGGTGAAATAAAAATATCGCAACCCATAACAAGCCCCCCGGTTACCGCCACTATGCCAAGTATATTCGATGGATCGGCAAATGCAGACAATTGAAACTCCTGCAGGTATTCGTTTTCCATACGTACATAATTCCTGTTTTGTGCATGAGCGGTATAGGCTTTGGTAGCACTGCGTACGCCATCCATTTTATTCTCTTCCTCAATCTCTTTCCATACACTGCCTTGATTGCGGTCACGGTCAATTTTTTGCCGCAAGTGCATACTTGCTTCGTGATAATACTTAAATTTTTTTCGATTACCCCAACGCCCTTCTTCCACGCAATATACCGGTACCGTTACCCTCGAACTATTGGGAGGTATTACCCGATCTTCAGCAATTACCCGGTCTTGTCGCCCACCCGAAATAACTTCACCACTCATCAGGTAAATCGGCTGATCGCTGTTATTTGAAAATTCAAGCGTGTTTACCCCAAGCCTGTCTTCAATATTCACCCTGTCTTCCTGTATTGCCTGCTGAAGCGTAAGGGCATTATTTAAATAATCTAAGGATGGATTTACATTCCCATCCAGATAACCTGCTTTGGCCCGAATGGGTATAAGCTGTAAAGTTTGATAAGATTTTGCACCGTTGTAATCTACATACAGGTTTTGATAGGTAAGTTGGGCATTTGCATTCAATCCAAAGAATAACCCTGCAAGAATCAAGCATAAGAAACGCATAGAAAAAGTTTAGGAAATAAAAATATCAAATCATTTTGCAGGATATTGTTAAAATTAGGACATGTAATAAATTTTAATATCATAGATTTTGAATTGCTACGCTGAAAAATCGTCTTCAAGAAGGGGGATGAACAGGATGAATTTTAAATCGCCTACCAATTGGAACAGATTTATGAAAATGATGTATTAATCCGACATTTAAATTTTTAAATATTTAGCAAGTTTAATCAGGGCTTATAATTGAATTAAATCCAATAAGAAAAGGAATTGAGAGAGTCAAAGGTTTTAGTGAAATTCGCTCCAACTACCCTTATTCTAGTATTAGCTTTGGGTATAAATTTAAAACGTTTCCCGAAGTGCAAGGCTCTCGGAATCGAACGACATCGAAGAAAATAATATTTAAATAGGCTTTGGGCAGATTGTTGGCGGCACTTGTATTATCGGGTGAGATAATTTGACTAAACAGCGTCCCTGTATTTAATTAAATGGTAATAAGCTTAGCAGCATTTTTTACACCATTAGAAGCGGCAGGACCATTGCGCAATACACTGCCTGGCATTCATCGATACAATTAATATTACAAAGCTTCCTTTTTTCAAAAAAACTTATTATTTTAGTCAAATAAACAATAACTATGTTTTATCTCGATCCCAAAAACGATATCACTTTCAAAAAGGTATATGGAGAACATCCAAAAGTGCTTATAAGCTTTTTAAATGCTTTTTTGCCGCTACAGCAGGATAGCGAAATTACTGAAATAGAGTATCTTCCAGCAGAATTACTCCCCGATATTTCTGAATTGAAGAATACTATTGTTGACAT